>JAQUHK010000057.1 GCA_028683655.1 Alphaproteobacteria bacterium | reverse complement strand
CGACGCATCGCGCTTACCATCGGGAGCATAGGCACACCGTGAAAAAGATTCCAACGCTGGCAGCCCTGTCGATCCATCATGCAAAATTTGATAGGATTCGAGAAAAGACGGATAAACGTCATAAGACGGTTGTGATCCGACAAAGGTCGTAAAAACAGGCACGCTGACCGAGCCTTTTTGAGCCGCCACCGCCGCACTGGCTCCGGCAAACGTCGTCATTGCAAGGGCCGCTGCGCCAAACATAAAGCCACGAAGGGTTTTGTTCATCTGGAAATCTCCTGTGGGGTCTATCAAATATGGGCGAGTGTAACGCAAAAACCGCCTTGAAACCAACTGATTTCAAGGTTAACGCACCCCACTCCCCATTCTTACCTTCTTTTGCAGTGCAAAAGGACCGCTGGCTGTTGCGTGAAAGCAACGGATGGCTTGCATTAACCATCTTAATGGGGCTAATCATACCGTCCGGCTGGGGAAAAGTGGTATCAGGGGGATTCTCAAGGCTGGTGTATCTTTCACTTGAGTGGAAAAAACGCAGATCAAATCACCCTCCCGCAAGGGGAGGATGGTTTGCAGGTGTATTGTTAAGGAGAACGGCTTTGTCAGCATCTAAAGTAAATGAAAAAACAAAGGCCCGCGCCCTGTGTCCGGACGAGAGCTGCGCCATCGAAGCCGAAGACGTGCGCCCTCAGCCTGCCGGACGGCCTGCGACTCCTCTGCTTGATACGGTGAGCGGCGTTGATGATTTACGCAAGCTGGAGCCACAGCAGCTTCAACAACTGGCCGACGAAGTCCGCGCCGAGATGATTAATGTCGTCGCCTCCACGGGCGGGCATTTGGGTTCCGGCCTTGGGGTGGTCGAGCTGACGGTTGCCCTGCACTATGTCTTCAATACGCCTGACGACAAGATCATCTTCGATGTCGGGCATCAGGTCTATCCGCACAAGATTCTGACCGGACGGCGGGATCGTATCCGCACGCTGCGCCAAGGCGGCGGGCTATCGGGCTTCACCAAGCGCAGCGAGAGCGTCTTTGATCCGTTCGGCGCGGGGCACAGTTCGACGTCCATATCCGCCGGAGTCGGTTTTGCCGTCGGGCGCGACCTTAATCAAAAAGACAATCAGGTCATTTCCGTCATCGGTGACGGGTCGATCAGCGCGGGCATGGCCTATGAGGCCCTGAACAATGCTGGAGCCATGGACTCGCGCCTCATTGTGATTTTGAACGACAACGATATGTCGATTGCGCCACCTACGGGCGCGATCAGTGCCTATCTCTCACGCATTGCTTCATCGAAGGAATATCGCAACATCCGCCATCTGGCCAAGGAGTTCGCGAACATCTTCCCGCGCCGTATGAAGGAAGCCGCTCGCAAGGCCGAGCATTATGCCCGAGGCATGGTCACTGGCGGCACGCTGTTTGAAGAGATGGGCTTTTACTATGTCGGCCCCATCGACGGTCATAATTTCGAGCATCTGCTCCCCGTGTTAGAGAACGTGCGCGACGACCCGAAGGGCGGGCCGGTGCTCGTTCATATCGTAACGGAGAAAGGGCGCGGCTATGCACCCGCCGAAGCCGCTGCCGACAAGATGCACGGCGTAGGCAAGTTTAACGTGGTGACGGGGGCGCAAGACAAACCCAAAAACGCGCCACCTTCCTATACCCGTGTTTTCGCCGAAGCCCTTGTGGCCGAAGCCGAACATGACGACAAGATCGTCGCGGTCACGGCGGCGATGCCTGCCGGAACAGGGCTCGACCTTTTCGGCAAGCGGTTCGAAGGCCGCCTGTTCGATGTCGGCATTGCCGAACAACATGCCGTGACCTTCGCGGCGGGGCTTGCGTGCGAGGGACTGAAGCCGTTCTGCGCGATTTATTCCTCGTTCATGCAACGAGCCTATGACCAAGTGATGCACGATGTCGTTTTGCAAAAACTGCCTGTGCGTCTGATGATGGATCGCGCGGGGTTGGTCGGCGCGGACGGCGCAACCCATGCGGGCGCGTTCGATCTCGCGTTTATGAGCTGCCTGCCCGATATCGTCGTGATGGCGGCGGGTGACGAAGTCGATCTGGCCAACATGGTCGCGACGGCAGCGGCCTATAACGAAGGGCCCATTTCGCTGCGTTATCCGCGCGGCGATGCCTCGGGCCTTGAGATTCCTGCGCGCGGCACCGTCCTTGAAATCGGCAAGGGCCGCATCGTCACCGAAGGCAGCAAGATCGCCCTGCTCAACCTCGGCACACGTCTTGGCGAATGCCGCAAGGCCGCCGAAGAGCTGGAGTCGCTGGGCCTGAGCACCACGATTGCCGATATGCGATTTGCCAAGCCGCTCGACCTTGACCTGATCCAGCGTCTGGCCAAGAGCCATGAAGTGCTACTCACCGTTGAGGAAGGCTCCATCGGTGGGTTCGGCAGCCATGTCGTCCATCACCTCGCCAATCTCGGCTTTATGGATCACGGCCTGAAAATCCGCGCCATGACCCTGCCGGATGTCTTCCAGCCACAGGATACACAGGTCAAGCAGTATGACGAAGCAAAGCTCAACGCCAAGCACATCGTCGCCAACGCGCTGACCGCGCTGGGCAAAGGCGAAGCCGCCAGCGTCATTGCAAGGGCCTAACGCCAGTCCCTTCGAGCGAACATGAACACCACAGCTCTGGCGCATTTTTGCCGCAAAGGGGGCGTAGAGGGTGGCGGAGAAGGGCCTCGCCAAGGGTTGCTAAACGGTGTAGAAACGGGCACCTTCTTTTTGACATACGATTCACCTCAACGGGACCTCTGATGAAACGTCTTCTTTTTCCTGCCGTTCTTTTTGTTTTGATTCTTCTGGCCTTCTTTATTCCCCAGCGCGCCAAAGCGGCCGAGGCGGCTTCGGCTCCGACAACGGAGACCGTGGCGGCAACAAAAGCCAGCGCGCGGCAGACCGTGGCCGCTTTTTATCAAGTACTTGAAACAACCATGAAGGAAGGCGAGCAACTGGGTTTTGAGGGACGCTATAAGAAGCTGGAACCTGCCGTGACCCGCGCATTCAACTTGCCGCTTATGGCGCGCTATGCCGTGGGACCCGCTTGGGCCAAGGCGACGCCGGAGCAACAGAAGCAGCTGGTGGACGCTTTCTCGGCTTTCTCTGTCGCGACCTATGCCAGCCGTTTTACCAAGTTTGACGGCGAGACTTTCGAAGTGAAGGGCGAAAATCCCTCCCCGCGCGGCGCGATGGTCGTCACACATCTAACGCCCAAGAACAGCTCCCCCGTCTTGCTGAACTATATGGTCACGCCCGACGAAGAAGGGACACCGCGCATCGTCGATGTCTATCTGGACGCGTCGATCAGCGAGCTTGCCACCCGCCGCGCCGAGTTCACCGCCGTGATCAAGCGCGAGGGGCTTCCCGCGCTGATCGAAGCCTTGAAAGCCAAACAAACCACGATGGCCTCTCGCTCATAGGACGCTTTGTCACACCATGCTCCGTTCCCTGCCCCGCCTCCTTCTTGTCCTTCTTATCGTTCTGACGGCTAACTTGGCCATCTGGGCCTTGGTCAACCGGGGGACGATGCAGCTGCCTTGGGGCGGGCGCATCAACAGCCTGTCTTACAGCGCGTGGCAGGCGAACAATGAATCCACCCGCCTGTCGCCCGAGCAGATCGAAAAGGATATGCAGCTTATCGCCGGATCGGCTAACGCCATCCGGCTTTACGGCGTCAGCGATGGGCTGGATCAGGTCATCGCCTCCGCCGATAAGGCTAACTTGCACGTCTTCGCTGGCGCATGGATCAGCCCGAACGAACAGACGAATGCCGAAGAGGTTGAGCGTCTTGTTCGCCTGAGCAACGAGCACCCAAACATTACTCGCGCCATCGTCGGCAATGAAGCGATCCTTCGCGAAGATGTCAGCGTTGAGCAACTGATCCGCCATATTGAGGTCGCTAAAAGACAACTTTCCATTCCTGTCTCAACCGCCGAGCCGTGGCATGTCTGGCTTGACTCGCCAGAGCTGGCGCAGGCGGTTGATTTCATCACCGTTCACGTCCTGCCCTATTGGGAGGGTGTTCCCATTGACGGTGCCGTCAATTATGTCGATTACCGCATACAGCAGCTTCAAGCCGCCTTCCCCGACAAGCACATCCTGCTGGGCGAAGTCGGATGGCCGAGTGAGGGCCAATGGGTCAAAGGCGCGGAGCCATCCCAAATCAACCAATCTCGCTTTACGCGCGAGTTTTTGAATTATGCCTCCAAGACGCGGCTTGATTACTCGATTGTCGAGGCCATCGACGCGCCGTGGAAGCGCGGCATCGAAGGCACCGTCGGCGCGCACTGGGGTCTGTGGAACTCCGACCGCCACGTCAAATTCGAGATGAGCGGTATCGTGCGCGAGTCCACAAGATGGTATTGGGGCTGCCTGATCGCGTCACTGCTCGCGTTTTTGCCGATCCAGTGGTTCGTGCGCAAGCACGGGCACCTGAAACTGGCGGGGCAGATTTTCTATGCCGCGCTGATCCAAACGGCGTGTTCACTTCTGGTCTGGGCCATTCTCGTTGCGATGGCCGAGCGTATCATCAACGCCAACACCATCGCGTGGGTGGTGCTGATCGCCTTTCAGGTCGTGCTGCTCGCGCTGTTGCTCGTGGACGGGTTCGAGCTGACGGAGGTCATGTGGGCCAACCGCAAACGACACTTCCTTCCGCAACAAGCCCCTCTGCCCGCCAATGCGCCGAAAGTCTCCATCCATGTGCCGTGCTATAACGAGCCGCCGCATATGGTGATCGAGACTCTCAATGCACTCGCGGCGATGGACTATCCGAACTATGAAGTCATCGTCGTCGATAACAACACCAAGGACGAAGAAGTATGGAAACCGCTTCAGGAACATTGCGCCAAGCTGGGACCACGCTTTCGCTTTTTCCACCTACCCAAATGGCCCGGGTTCAAGGCCGGAGCCCTTAATTTCGCGCTAACCCAAACGGCCAAGGACGTTGCCGTCGTCGGCGTGATCGACAGCGATTATGTCGTGAAACCGAATTGGCTACGCGCAACCATTCCTTATTTCGACAAAAAAGAGGTGGCCATTGTTCAGGCCCCGCAAGATTACCGTGACAGCGCGGAAAGCCTGTTCAAACGCATGTGCTATTGGGAATATGCGGGCTTCTTCCATATCGGGATGGTCCAGCGTAATGAGCGCAACGCCATCATCCAACATGGCACCATGACCCTGATCCGCAAAGACGTGCTGCGCAGCGTGCGCGGCTGGGCCGAATGGTGTATCTGTGAAGATGCCGAGCTTGGCCTACGCCTGTTCGAGAAGGGCTATGAGGCCGTTTATCTGGAAGAGTCGCTAGGACGCGGCCTGATCCCCGACAGCTTCGGCGGCTATAAGACCCAGCGATTCCGCTGGGCTTACGGCGCGGTGCAGATCCTCAAACGCCACTGGCACGCGCTTAGTGAAGAAAAAGGCATCGACGGGCTGAAGCTCACCACAGGCCAAAGGTATCACTTCGTGTCGGGCTGGCTGCCATGGTTTGCCGATGCGGCGCATATGGTGTTTGTCGCGGCTGCCGTTTTCTGGTCCGTCTTGCTGATGCTCAAGTGGGTCGAGTTCCCACCCGCTGTCTTCCTTGTCCCGACGCTTAGCGTCTTTGCGTTCAAGGTCATCGCAGGACTTTGGCTTTATCACGCCCGCGTCAAGTGCCCGTGGCGGGACCGGTTCGGCGCGGCTATCGCAGGTATGGCCCTGACCCACGCGGTGGGCCGCGCAGTCTGGCAGGGGCTCTTCACCTCCGGCAAGCCGTTTATCCGCACGCCCAAATGCGACAACAAGCCCGCCGCCATCCAAGGCATCCTGATGGCACGTGAGGAACTGGTTCTGCTGCTCGCGCTTTTGATCGCGGCGGGGGCCATCCTCTTCAAGTTCGAGCTGTCGAACCAGAACGCGGTGCTGTGGGCGGGGATGCTGCTTGTGCAAACGCTTCCCTACTGGGCCGCGCTTATCACCTCGATGATTAACGCGGTCGGCAGGCGCACGGTGATCGAGATTTAACCCGACCCGACAATCTGTTCCAAAACGCCGCCATAGGGCTGGCCGACACGGGAAAGGGCCCGCCGCGCATAGATGCGAGCTTGAGGAACCTCTTCCTCGATGTCGGACAGTTTTTTGTCCGACATAAAACCTTCGGCCAGCAGAATGGCATAGTGCCCATCAAGAAACTTTTTGCCCCCACGAACGATCATATTCAACACATTTGCATAGCCAGCCCGCTTGCCACCCGACAAGACATGCTCGGCAAAACGCAAGCAGTGTTGATCTGATTCAAACGCCGATATCCGATAAACTGCATCCAGATCAACTCGTCCTGCAAGTTTGGCCCTAACGGGCCACAGCGAGGGCAGGGTCGCCACACACACTTTGTCAACCAGCTCGCGGCAGGCATAGCCAAAATCCGTCAGAATATGTTGCGCAAGCTTAAAGGAGATGTCGCGCCATGTGCTGACTTGAAAAACGGCCCTGTCCCCTTCAAGCCGCGCAGGCGCGTCATGGGGGACGGATGCCGTAATGCCAATCGTGCGGAAGCGATGTTGGACGCCAGCAATCATTCGCTCCATATCCTTTTGCGAAGAGATGCCGTAGGCTACAACTTCCAAGAGCCTGCAATCATTGGGATCAACCTGTTCCATGTCACCCTCCATCATGTTGCACCGCACAAGATTTTAGGATGATGATATTTTCTAGGTCTTTCAACCCGCGCTAAATAGTTTCATGCGCAAAATGTTTACCCGTTACCTATCTGCCGCTATAGTCTGCCGTTCATTCCTTATCCTTGAGTGCGTTCCGCCATGCCCAATACCCCTCCCGTTAAACTGCCCCCTTGCTGGCTTGAGGCCGTTGGCTGCGAGTTTGATAAGCCCTATATGAAAACCCTGCGAGACTTCTTGGCTGCCGAAAAACAAGCTGGCCACGCTGTTTTTCCGGCTGGCAGCGAGATATTCAACGCGCTAAACACCACGCCTTTCGATCAGGTGAAGGTCGTCATCATCGGCCAAGATCCCTATCACGGGCGCGGGCAGGCTCATGGGCTTTGCTTTTCGGTGAGAGGCGGCGTGCCGATCCCGCCCAGCCTCGTGAATATCTATAAAGAGCTGCAAGCCGAATACGGGATCGCGCCGCCCAAGAGCGGCGACCTGACCCACTGGGCGCAGCAAGGTGTTTTGCTTTTGAATGCGACGCTGACGGTACGCGAAAGCATGGCTGGATCACACCAAAACAAGGGATGGGAAACCTTTACCGATGCCATCATCCGCGCCGTGAATGACAGGCACGAGCATGTCGTATTTTTACTGTGGGGCTCCTACGCCCAAAAGAAGGGAGCCTTTATCGACCGCAGTAAACACTGCGTTTTGCAGGCCCCTCACCCCTCTCCGCTTTCCGCGCATCGTGGCTTTCTTGGCTGCGGCCATTTCAAAGCAGCAAACGCGTATCTTGTGAAAACGGGCAAAGAGCCGATAAGGTGGCTCTCCCCATAAAAAAGCCCCGCGACATGCGCGGGGCTTCTTCTTTGCAAAGTCTGCTTTGGCTTAATGCTTCTCGCCGTGTCCGGCGTCCACCTTCTCTGGCATAGCCGAAGAATGGTGGTGGGTAATCAGCCACTTGCCATCGCGCAGCTCATAGATATAGCTGTAACGCGCAGCAACGTCTTGCGTCTTGCCGTCCTTGTCGGTCAAAGCGAAGGTGTAGGTGCCCACGTCAAAAGCTTCGTTACAGCCGATATGGATCGTGCTTGAATCGATGCGACCCTTCGGGCTCTTTTGCAAGAAATGCTCAAAATAATCTTTGATCCCGTCGGTTGTCGTGCGCGGCTTGTTCGAAACGGTCGGAAGCAAAACAGCGTCCGTTGTGTAATTGGCGGCGACCTTCGCGGCATCTTTCGTTTGCAACGATTCATTCCAGCGGTCAAACAACGCCGCGATTTCTTTTTTGCTGACATCAGCACAAGTACGCGTTTCGGCAGCCATGGCCGGAGTAGCAACGAGCTGAACTGAAAGAACGGCAACGGCTAGGATAAGGCTCTTCATCATCGTCTTGATCTCCATGGAAGGATGGTGAAAGCGGTGAACCCGCAGGAGCAGCAAGATAGACAGAAGACCCGCCTTCGGTCAAAAGATTTTGCGGGTACATACGGAAAGATGCTGACCAGCAAAGCGACCTCTTCATCTGTCACAGGAAGGCATTTGCATCGCAGCGGCATAGGCTTGTCCCAAGGCGAGGGCTGTATCACCGGCTGATAGCTGTTGGGGCCAAAGGGGCTCAAAACCATTGTCGCGCAAGAGCCGTTCAAGTTCAAGGCGTAGGACTTTATTGAGAAAACAGCCGCCCCCCATCGCCACACACGACAGGCCCGTTTGTTCGCGGGCTTTCTTCACCCAGTCCAGCAGCGCGGCGGCCAGTGTCCCATGAAACAGGTTCGCGCCTTCCCGTGGTTCGAGCGGCGCGGCTAGGCGTTCGAGTAACGGGAGGAGGTCGAGAACTAAATCGTCATTGCGAGGAACGTCGTGACGAAGGAATCCAGTTTCCGTTCCATCATGTTCCAAAGCTGGATCGCCACGGGCTGCGTGCAGCCCTCGCGATGACGGATCTGAAACAACCCTCCACCCAGCCGGATCGACCTGTGGCTGCGTGACAAGGGATTCCAGTTTCATCGGGGCTTCACCTTCGAACGAAGCAACAGGCATGATATTCAAAAGACCGCAAGCGGCATCAAACAAACGCCCTGCGCTGGTGGTGGGGGGCGCATTAAACCCGCGGTCCATCATTTGGTTCAGATGGGCTGCGCCCGTTTGCGCGGCATAGCGCGAGGCGATCTCCTCACTACGCCCCATGGCGAAGAGAGCCGCTGCGCCCATACGCCATGGCTCACGGGCGGCTTTATCGCCGCCCACCTGCAAAAGCGGGCGCAGGTGGCCAAGGCGGGTAAAGCCTGAAGCATCAACGCGCAGCAGCTCGCCGCCCCACGCCTCGTTATTCTCGCCCAGACCAAAACCGTCAAGGGCAAGACCAAGGACAGGCTCCTCAATCCCATGCTCGGCCACAATCGCGGCGATATGCGCGTGGTGGTGCTGGATGCCGATGGTCTTGATCCCACTTTGCATCGCCCAGCGCGTGCAATAAAAATCGGGGTGCCAGTCATGCGCAACAAGAACGGGTTTCTCCTGCGCCACTGCCAGCATCGCCGCCGCCGCCGCGTCAAACCGCGCCAAAGCCTCGCGGCTGTCCAGCGACCCCACTTCATCGGACATCCACGCCTCGCTCCCTTGGATCAGGCAGAGCGCATTCTTCAAATACGCACCAACACCAAGGACAGGTGGGAGGGAATGGGGGAGAAGGATTTTCAACATGAAACCAACGTCATTGCGAGGAACGGAGCGCAGCGCAGTGACGCGGCAATCCAGTCCTGCTGTCGGAAAGTTGGGGACTGGATCGCCACGGGGCTTTCGCCCCTCGCGATGACGACTTAGGAGACATTATTTCATTGCCTCAATCCACTTGTACCAATCCTCCATCCCTGCGCCTGTGGTGGAGGAAAGCTGGATCACCTCGATGGCGGGGTTGACCTGTCGAGCATAGCCCAAACACTTTTCGACATCGAAGGGGACGTGCGGCAAAAGGTCTGTTTTGGTGAGGAGCATCAGCTTTGAGGCTGCAAACATGTGCGGATATTTAAGCGGCTTGTCCTCGCCCTCGGTGACAGAGAGCAGCACGACTTTGGCCGCTTCGCCGAGATCAAACGAGGCGGGACAAACCAGATTGCCGACATTCTCGATAAACAGCACGCCGCCATCTAGCGTGCCCGCCGGAATGCCGAGATCATGCGCGGCGTGGCCGACCATATGCCCATCAAGGTGACATCCCTGCCCCGTGTTAATCTGGATCGCCGGAGCCCCCGTTGCGCGAATACGCGCCGTGTCGAAATCGGTGCTTTGATCGCCCTCAATCACGCCCGCTTTAAAACGGTGCGACGAAAGAGTCGCGGCCAAAAGCGTTGTCTTACCCGATCCGGGACTTGAAACCAGATTAAGCGCGAGAATGTTGTGCGCCTTGAACAACTCACGATTCTTCGCAGCGAAGCGGTTGTTTTCGGAAAGAATGTCTTCTTCGATTTGCACGGCGCGCGTCGCGCTCGTCCCGTGATCGTGCGTCGCGTCAAGCGGCCCGTGCGTATGCCCTTCATCTTCATGATGCTCATGATGGTGATGATGATCGTGTTCCACCCCGCCGCATCCACATGTCACGCACATAAGAACCTCCTTATCTTTTAAGCTAGAAACACGCCTCCTCTTTCGTCTTTCCGGAGAAACTTTCTCTTCGACGCCACTTAGCGGCGAAAGAAAGTTTAATCCGGAACCCAGTCGATCTCTGAAGCAGTCGCTGGATTCCGGATCTGCGCACCTCAGCCCTCACGGGCTTCGGCACTTGTCCGGAAAGACGATATGAGAAGGGTTACTGAAGCAATCTCGTGAACTAAATCATATTCGCACGTTAAGCAATGCGCCACCAAAACGCAACCTTGATCGAAGCGCATAAAACAAAACAGGATGCCTGTGGGTACGGGCATCCTGTTTTTAGCGAAGCGACGTTAGCGAACCGATGTTTTACTCAACCATCTTTTCAGCGATGTAGGCGCGGACCTTGTCGAGGGAGACGCGCTCTTGGGTCGCCGTATCGCGATTGCGGATTGTGACCGTCTGATCTTTCAGCGTATCGCCATCCACGGTGATACAGAAGGGCGTGCCTGCTTCGTCCATACGCGCATAGCGTTTGCCAATCGACTGCTTCGCATCATACTGGCAGGTATAGGTGCGGCGCAGGTCCATATAGAGCTTCTCGGCAACTTCCGGCATCCCGTCCTTATTGACCAGCGGGAAGATACCAATCTTGATCGGCGCGAGGCTCGGCTTGATCTTGAGCCATTCCGGCGAGGCGCGACTTTCGTCGTATTGATAGCCTTCGGCCAGAAGAAGCAGAACGCCGCGCGTAAGACCACTGGCAGGCTCGACGACATGCGGCACATAGCGGCGGCCACCTTCCTGGTCGATATAATCAAGCGTCTGTTTGCTGAACTCGGAATGTTGCTTGAGATCGTAATCGGTGCGATAGGCCACGCCTTCCAGCTCGCCAAAGTTCGGCGTGGTGAAGGGCCAGCGATATTCGATATCCGACGTGCCCTTGGAATAGTGCGACAGTTCGTCTTCGGGGATGATATGGCGATAGAGGTTTTCCTTGCGGCAACCGACGCTCTCCCACCAGCGCATACGCTCGGCAACCCAGAACTCATACCACATCATGCCATCTTCCGGCGCACAGAAGAATTCCATCTCCATCTGCTCGAACTCGCGCGAGCGGAAGATGAAGTTGCGCGGCGTAACCTCGTTGCGGAAGGACTTGCCGACCTGCGCCACACCAAACGGCGGCTTAACGCGCGAGGTGTCAATGATGTTCTTGTATTGCAGGAAGATGCCCTGCGCCGTTTCGGGCCGCAGATAGACTTTAGAGTCTTCGTCCTGAAATACTCCAGCATGAGAAGAAAACATGAGGTTAAACATGCGAGGCTCAGTCAACGTACCTGCCGTTTCGGCATCAGGTCCAATGACCAGCACCTGTTGATCCTTTGCCATGTTTGTAAACAAGACTGCTGCCTTTAAATCAACAGGCATCAACTCGCCACCACCTGCCTTTTGTATAAGCCTCTTCGCTTTCTTGGCCAAAGCTGCCTCAAACTCGTCGCCCTCCATCGCACTGAGCAGCCCGAGAGACTTCGTCTCTCCTGCTTTTTCGTAAAAGACCTCGATACATTGGATATGATCGGCACGATAGCGGGACTGTGTCTCACGGCAATCGACCATAAGGTCCGCAAAACCGCCAACATGCCCCGAAGCCTCCCACGTGCGGGGATGCTGAATGATCGAGCTGTCCAGACCAACGATGGAAAGCGGCTTACCGTCAGGGCCCAGCGGCGGGCACTCAACCATGTCATGCCACCAGCGGTCACGCAGATTGTTTTTCAGCAGAACGCCCAACGGGCCGAAATCCCAAAAACCGTTTAAACCGCCATAGATTTCCGAGGCGGGATAGACAAATCCGCGACGCTTGGCAAGAGAAACAAGACGGCTCATCAAAGAGGTTTCGGGCTTGGACATTTTATCTTTCCTGTGTTGAAACAAACCGAAAGGCGCAGGGCGCACGACGAAGCGACAAGCTATAACATAGGGATTTTACACAGTAAATGAGGTTTCTTGCGCTACTTGCCCCCGAACAGGGCGGAAGGTGCGTTTACTATATTGCCCGCAAGGACCAAATGCCCCTATAAAAGGTCCTATGATCATCGTTTGCAAAAAATGCAAAGCTTCCTTCCTTGTCCCCTCCACCATTTTTGCCAAGGGGGGCAAGAAGTTTCGATGTGCCAAATGTGGCCACATATGGGAAGAATCGCCGCCCGCCAAACAGGCCTCCAAAGCACCCCAGCCCTTCAGCCCGCCGCCCAAAGCCCATATTGCGCCCATACCCGTCGTCGAACAACCGGCCCCCGAACCTGTTATCTTCACCCCTCCACCACCGCCGCCGAAACCCCAGCTTGACTGGGCGCGGATCAGACGGTTGGCCGTCATGGGGGGGGCGATGGCTTCGGCCATTTTCTTCCTGTCGGCCTTTATCTTCATAGCCGGGCAGCCAATCATCATCACCCACTGGCCCCAGCTTCAGCCGATCTATGTAGCGCTTGGTATCGCCACCGACCCGCTGCGCGATGCGATTGTCCTTAAAGATATTACATCGAGCCGCCGCTATCAGGACGGGGCAATGCACCTTGTCGTGGAAGGCAATATTGTCAGTCACGCCAAGAAGCGGCAAGTCATTCCGGCCATCATCGCCGAGGCTCTGGCCCCCGACGGGCATGTGATAGAAAGCTGGCGCATCGACCCGCCAAAGGCTACGATAGACCCCGAGATGTCGATTCCTTTCTCGTCCGCCATTCCCTCGCCCAAGGAGACGGCGGTCGAGGTTACCCTGAACTTTGCTGAACAGCCGGATGAGTGACTTTGACACGCCCGTAAACCGCCCAACGAAAATCCTCGTAGCCGAGGATAACCCGGCCGTTCGCGCTTTTATCGAGCGGGCGTTACAGTCCACCGGCGCCGAAATCAAGGCCGTCGAGGACGGTCAGCAGGCCTTGGACCAGTTGGGCACAAACAGCTTTGATATTCTCGTCACCGACATTGTCATGCCCAACGTGGACGGGATCGCGCTTGCCCTGAAAGCCACCCGCGATTATCCGGCCTTGCGCATCGTCATGATTTCAGGTTATGCACAGGAACGCATGCGGGCCCTTAACCTTGATGCCCTCGTCCACCGGATCATCGCCAAGCCCGTCGGGGGCCAGAGCCTCGGCGATGATGGCCGGAATGACTTGCCGCTTCTT
>JAQUHK010000179.1 GCA_028683655.1 Alphaproteobacteria bacterium | reverse complement strand
TGGTTTATCAAGGACCACCCAGATGGGATGGAACCAAGATGGTTAACGGTGATCGGTTCTTCTTAGGCGGTCACCGCCAGTTACAGGGCCGAGAGGGGGTCGAACTCGCTAGAGGCGTGTCCGGCCTCCTTAAAGAGGTGAGCGAGTACCGCTACGATACCGCTAGTGAGCAGCCGGGATCGACCTTCGTAGGCTCTATTGCCTCTCGAAGGGAAATCGGAGCCTCCATCAATATTTTCGGAGATACCCCTTCCGATCTTAGAAAGAAGATTCGCAAGTGGCTTGATAACCATCCAGAAGATAGCGCTGGTCGCCTATGGTTCTTCTCCTCGGATGGAGATCCTCGCTACCTCACTGTGAGGCAGCACTCTTCTGCGGGAACGTCAAGTATTGACGAAGACCCTTCTATGAGAAGGAAGCTAGAAGGTATGGAGTGGGGATGGGTTTCTGATGACCCTTACTTTAGCGGGTATATCTCTCGGCAAGACTTCGTTAATAACAAAGTAACGTTCTACAACCCTTCTACCGCAAAGGTTATTTACCCCAAAGTGTACCTTCCTGGCCCTGGAATTTACACCTTTATGGGAATCACAACTCCGGTGCTTGCTGCTAACGAAGTTGTTCGTTTTGACTTTAATCCTCTGGCGCATACCTATGTCAAGCTTAATTTAGACACGAAAGCGGTAGACAACCTGTGGTATCAGCTAGAGGGCAAGAGACCTAAGCTAGGGCTTAAGCCTCAGACTAAAAATACCCTAGAGCTCTCTTACTCTGGTGTCGGCAGTGTCTTCCCTCCTTATGTTGAATTTACCCCAAAGTTTAGGTCGTACATTTAATGCTTGAGATGAGAGATCCCACTCAGCACATCGTCGATTTTGACGATGGTTATTCGCTGACGGTTGAGCTACGTAACGGCAACGGTGAGTTAATTGGTACTATTGGCGACTTTGAGGACCTAAACTTTTCCTTTAACTCCGAGGCTTCTGACGTAGAGGCGTCGGAGCTTATTGTTCCAATGTCTTCTCCTTGGTCCAAGACCCTTATGCGAGCCAATCGGAGACTACTTCTTATTCATATACTCCTCTATCGTGATGATAAGCAGATCAAGCGGTGGACCGGACGAGTTGATAGAGCGGTAAGAAGGAGAGAAGGGCCTCAAGGCTCTGTCACCGTAGAGATGGTCTCGGATAAGATCTGGCTCAAGCATATTCTTGGCTATTCCGCACCTGGATCTCCTCTGGAGTTCCAGTTTCCTAAGACTAACGTCTACATTGACTATGCGGTCCACGGTCTAAAGAGGATTGCCTCAGACAATCTCCTTCGTCTCTCTGGGAACCTTACGTTGCTAGGTGGGTCTCATTGGCTTAACAACCCTGATGAGTGGCCAGGGATGCAGGATAAGATGCCTCACGTCATGATTGTCCCCACTACCGAGAGTGAAGATACCTCCCCTATGGTAGCGGTGCAGATTCAGATGACTACGATGGACGAAGCGTGGCAAGAGATCTGCAAAGACTATAATCTCTTGCCTACTGCTACGTTCTTTGTTCCCGGCAGAGATCCTCTCCCAACTCGCCTTTCTCCGACAAAGCCGTGCGTCGTTCTCGATATCCAAGATATGGATCGCACCCGCGCCAGATCGGAGTCTCGTGGACGGTGGGCAGCGTCATTTGAGCTTCTGGGAGATACTGTTAGAGGCTTGTTTGGCCAGTTCGATGTCCCTCCGACTATTGATACTTATGACCCTCAAGATATGAGAGATTTCTTTGGTACGAGGGCTGACGACAAGTGGGTTGTATTCCGAGACTCCTCCGAGCACTGGTCTCAGATTGAGATCGCTTCTTACTCTCCTACGGCTTCTCACTCTATCGGCGGTGGCAAGTCCCACGACTTCCTTAACTCCGGGGTGAAGCTCGTCTTTAACCTTCTTATTAACGGGGTTCTAGCGCTTGTCGGACTAGGCTTCCTCGGCATTGACGTAGGCGGAACGTTCGATGACGTGCTTTTTGCTTACCAAGGCGCTAACGATGGCAATATGCGAGACTTCCTTGGGGACTTCACTCTGTTTGAGGAGTTCGTTGGGGATGGAGTTACCGCCTTCTCCTTTGACTCCGCTCAAGCGCTAAGAGCTGCTCGTAACAACGCTATCGGATATCAAACCGCAATGTTCACCGGAGATATCGCCAGCTTTTACCCGTTCCGACCTTTCGAGGATTTCGACATTCTGCATCCGGTCGCATGGGAGGATAGTGTAGAAGACAAGCTTTTTGCGGAGCGGGTTAAGCAAATTTCGGTTTTCGCCAATCGCTCTGATAAGATTAAGTTCGAGGTTAGACTGGGAGAGATTGACCGACCAGAGGAGCCAGAAGCAATTGCTGCTAGAAGGCACGAGTCTTTCGTAAGAGCACTTAATACTATTTTGAAGAGGGATTAATCATATGGCAGATCAAGTGAGCGAGATTGCAGCTCGTCTAGTTTTTACAATGGATGGCGATGCACTAGACTTCGCAAAGACCGGCAGAGGGGTTCTTGTTGTCGAAGACAACGCTGCGAGTCTTCCGCTTCCAAAAGGAGACAAGGGTGACCGAGGAGACAAGGGTGACCCAGGAAATCTCAAAGTTGACCTTGTTCTCGACGAGGTTACCGATTCAGCTGCTTTGGCTGTTCTGAGAACGAGAAGTGTCAACTGGACGGCTCTAGATGAATCTAAGATTGGCTTCTTTGCTCTTAATGAACCTACTCGTACTGGTTTCTTCTTTTCGAGAGCGGGGTGGGTAACGGTTCGAGATGTTTTCGGAGCGAACTCAGAGATTACTCCTGGGGAATTTACTCGTCCGGTTCTCTACAAAGATCGAGAGCAGCATCCTACCGCTTCCGTTGGTGGTGTAACGGTTTACTCTCTAGGCGGAAGACTATATGCGCTACGTCCTGATGGAACGAGGGTAACTCTTGCCTAAAAGATGGATCAGTAGAGGGCTGAGAGCCTATGCGGAGAGAACCTCAAGAGAAGACGAGGCTCTCGATGGCCTTAAGAATATGGGTTATCTTTTAGGGTTTAACTCTATTTTTATGGGTTCCTTCTTCTACGGCAATGAGAAATTCTTTGCCTGGACGAAAGAAGCCACTATGGTAGAATGGTGGCACATAAGACCTCTCGGATTTGCATTCTGGGATGTTCTTTTTCCCATTTCTGGATTATGGTTGATGCTTTCGACCTTTATCCTTAAGGGGGTGACAAAGGCTCACTACTTCGCGTCTGCCGTAT
>JAQUHK010000056.1 GCA_028683655.1 Alphaproteobacteria bacterium | reverse complement strand
CAGGAAATCTCGTTCGACAGAGCTTCTAGATGCGGGGCCATGGCATCGGCGCGCGCTTTGCCCTCGTCGGTTAAAAGCGTGTCACGCTCACCGCCGCTGACAATGCCGCCCGCATTATCGACGGTCTTGCCGTGGCGAGCATACAGAAAGCGGGAAAAAGGCAAAGGAGGCATGGAAAGGCTGTTATCACGCCCAGCGCGCAAAAACAACCGCCGTCGGCAAAGGGTCAAGCAAAATTGTTTGCTAAAACGATGCCGCTCCATGGGCCCAGAAGGCCGCCGAGATCAGGAGAACCATGCCGCAAAAGGCAATAAGGCGTGAATCGAAAAGGCTCATGGTCAAATCCGTTTTGGTCGATATCCCGCGACTCTGCCCGAAAACTGTTAACTTACCGTATCGAAATGATTAAAAATTCAATATGATCGGTCCTTTCTTGCGCTGACCCCAAAGAAAAAAGGCACCCTGACGGTGCCTTTTTTCTTACACAAGGGGTCCCTGCTCTTACTGGACACCCATGATTTGATAGAAGTAATAGCCGGCATCCATACCGCCATTAGCATTCACCCGCACGCAACCCGTCGGCTTGCCTTGCAGATCAGCGGGCCAGTTCGTGCCGTCAACGGGCGTCGTGCCGGTATCAGCCGTCATATCATCAAGCGCAACCGCCGTCTGAGCCGTTGTGATGGCCGCCGCCTTGTTGTTGATCTCAAGGCAAACCCCGCTACCGACCTGAATAATCGCCAAACGACACCCGGTCGAAGTACAGATACCCGGCACCGCCACGAGCGGATAGTGCCACTCGTCATTGGGCGGATCGTCAGACATGGTCCGCGAGGGTGGCGAAATACCGCCCCCATTGGGCGAGAACAGGTCAACTGTGTCTGTAATGTCCGCCGGATCGATATTCACGTCGAAAAAGTCCGTGCCGCCGCCGACAAGGCGGTCGAAACCGATCTTGAGCGTTTGGCCGATGTCGATAAGAGCCGCCGCTTTCGCACGGTTGCTTTCGCCGGTCGTACTGGTTGTAAACGATCCACTGCCTGCCGCGATCGCGGCGGCGAGAATGCCCAAAACGGCAATGATGAACAGGATAGGGCCGATGGCAATACCCGCATCGCTTGCCAAGCGCTGTCTGGACAAATCCGATGACTCCACAGTCATTCCCTTCCCTTCCGTTCACTCTTTATACAAAACCCGATGCCACCCTTACACACGATGGCACGTTATTATTGATCCCAAGACCGCCCGGCGAATCCACTGATTCGCCTCTGGCGATCCAAAAATTCAGACTCGACGGATGGAACCGGATATTCCCCCTTTTGTCAATAACGATGGTAAGGAGAGGGGCTGGAAATCCATCAAGAAAAGTCTGTGTTATACCAACGGCCCGATGAAAGGGATCACGAGTCGCGCCGTCTTCGTCATTGCGAGCGACCGCAGGGAGCGCGGCAATCCAGTCCTACTGCCGGAAACTTGGGGACTGGATCGCCACGTCGCTGCGCTCCTCGCGATGACGTAGCGGGTGTTTTCATTGGGCCGTTGGTGTTACTCCTCACTTGCCTCTGGTGCGGAGAAGGTAATTTTCTGCGCGGCCAAAACAGCCTTCATCGGCACGGCCCCCGGACATTCCCCCCCGACACAGAACGTTTTGATCTGCCACCTGAACTGCGGCGAGATCGTGTCGATATAGCTCAAAACGGTCAGCCACGCCCTGAATTTGCTCCCATCCGAGGTATACACCGTCAAGGTCTGGTCGTTCGCCAGCGTAAAACCAATATCGGAAAACCGCTTTTGCAGCCGCTCGACAATCGGTTTCATGTCCCGCGCGTCCGGCGGACGGGTTACAATCTTGGGCAAGCTGGGCTCGGCCGCCGCAGCCTCGGCGACCTGACGCTTGGAATCAACGGACAGGTTGACCGTATACAAAGCGAGAATCATCAAGAAAATCGCGCCGCCCCAGCACGCCGAGACAATAACGATGGTCGCCTTGTCAAAAGCCTGCATGGCTTTTGAAATCATCCGCGGTCTGAAAACGCGGGCATAGGAAGCATAATCTATCTTCTTCATGTTATCTTCCCTTCCTTTCCGTCTTGCCGAACGTCAAGGCATCCTTTGAATTGCCGATCACAACGCCATAGGGATCGCTGTCGAGCGTCATGCCGCCCAGTTCGTTAATGCGGTCAGAGGTCACGTTTGCCGGAATGACGGCAACCCAGCCAGCCTTATTGCCGAGAATCTGATAGACTTTGAGATAACCGTTTAGACCGAGAAGCCCGTCATTGACATCGGCGAACTTGGCCAACTGCTCACGCATCGGGCTGGCGCGCTGGGTTTGAACTGATTGCAAAAGCTGGAGGGATTTTTGTTCGGACCGCTTCCTGATTTCGTTCAGATCGGCATGCCCACTGACCGTCGCCATGGCCGCCACAAGCCAGACCATGAGGGCCAGACCGGCAAACACGACCGACGACAGGACGGCAACAGCCGCCAGCACACGGCGTGACCGTTCTTCAAATAAAGAAAGCGAGTACCATGGAACGGCTGAAAGCTTCTGGATCCGGTCGGGAATCATCTCGACCACCGGCGCATTGCCAAGCTCGCGCGATACGCGCTCGGCTTTGGCGCGGATCACGGACGAGGTCCCGCGATGGATTTGCAGCCCATCCGTCATGACCGTCATCATAATCGCCGACTCGTCGCTGAAATAGGTATAGACAATCGGCGGATCAGAAGCGTCCTTCATGCCGGGCAAAAGCGAAGCAAACGGGCACCATGTGTTGGCATGGGAACTCATCTCGGCCGAGCGTACGGACAGATACCAAATCTTGTCACCCTTGGACTGCCAGACCAGATGGACGCGCTCGGTATCCGAGGCCTCGGCGGCGGCATTCCAGACGATATCCTGTTCCTCGCCCGCAACGCGCGGACATGTCCCGCCGATCAAGTCCGCCGGAAAATGGTAATCAATCACCCCACCAACCGACCCCAAAAGGGCCTGTGTCAGCGAACTGGAAAATTCCTCGGATACGGCGGCACGTTGGGAGTCGTTTTCGTCCCCCCCCGCCAGCAAGGCGTCATCGTCGTCGCGGGCCTGCCTGAAATCGGCAAGGCTGGACCCGGCCTTGGCTTTCCCCTGTTTCAGTAAATCGCCTAGTTTAGAAAGCATTGAAAGTCTCTCCTGATCCGGAAGCCTCGGCTCCCTCTTTGCGATCAATCGCGCATTTCGTTGAGCGTGTTGAGGAAGCTCTGGTTTTGGAGCATAAGCAGATAGATGGTTGTCAGAATAGTTATACCCGATAGCACGATAAGTAAATAGAGGCCGAATTTCATGATTTTGCGCTGATCGCCCTTGGACATGAGGCCGCGCTCTTCCGCGATGGCAGCGTAAACTTCGCCCAGCTGGTCAACGGACTGGATGGTCACGATCTGATCGCGTTCCGCTTTGGACAACGGTTTACGGGACAATGCGCGCGAGGGTTCGATACCGGCCATGATTTTCTGTTCGCACTCGGTCCAGTAAGCGCGGGCCGACGGCTCGACCGAGCTGTCGATGATGATTTTCAGGGCCTCAGCCAAAGGCACCTTGCCGTTCAAGAGCCGCGCCATCAGTTTACAGGTGTCCTTCAGGCTGACATTGCGCAGATAGGTCGAAAGCAGCGGCACTTGCATCATCATGCGCGAGGTATAGTGATCGACCCTGTGCCGGTTGCGCCAATAGGAAAACACGAAGAAAATGACCGATAGAATGATCGCCGAGGAAACAACCAGCATCGTGCCGTTCAGGATGCTGACCATCTTGATCCCGCGCTCGAACTTGGCGATGGCTTCGGGATCGGTGCTTTTGGTGCCTTGATGTTGCAGATAAGGAATGAATCCGAACTGCGTCCCCCAAATCGACCCGATCACCGACACAATATCGAAGGAAAGCCAGCTGAGCGCCGCGATCATCGTCTTGTACTGGGTGCCCTTTTGCTCCACATGCTCGATGGCATGCTGGATAACGCCCTTCAGGTCACCGGCCCGTTCGCCTGCCATGATGATGGCCATGGTCGGCGCATCCATCAGTTTCAGCTCACGCAACGCCTCGGAAAACGAGCCGCCTCCCTTGAGCACCGTTCGCGTCGGCAAAAACGCCAGACGACGGCGCGGGTCTTCCTCGCCTTCAATAATGTTCAAAAGAGCCGTTCCCGCCGAGGCCGTCGCCGACTGGAAACGGATGGCGCGCAGAAGCTGCATCTGCCATTCGCGTGAGCGAACATCCATCCACTCGAACAGCGGCGGTTTTTGTTCATAGATTTGGATGGGCCACAGGCCCTTGGAGCGAAGCTGGCGACGCACGGCATATTCGTCGGGAAGGTAGAAATCCTCCTCCTGAACCAAAATGGCCCCGCCGATAGTGGGTTGAGCGAAACGAGCGTGGTAAAGCTTCATGGTTGCCCTCCCCTCACCGTCCGCGCCCTTGCCTTGTGGCGGCTTCCTCGACCATCAGCGAGGCCCCCATATTGGCGTCGATGGCACAGCGGCGGATCAGGTCCGAAATCGACTCGCGCCGCGCCAGATAGATCGTGCCCGGAACGTCAATGATCGACGTCGTGACGTTCGAGAGCATCATTTCGGTAATCGCCCTGCGGCTGGCCTGATCCTCCGGCGGGAACATCGCCTCAAGGACGAGCGTTCGACCCAAGAAGCCCGTATGGTTGCACAAGTCACAGCCGCCGGACGTGGCCAGAGCCACCGTTTCATCGGGCCGGATTCCGATATCGTTACAGCGGTTTTCATTGCCGAACACGCGCAGCCCTGTCTCAAGCCGGTGACAGGCCGGACAAACGGTTTTGACCAGACGCTGGGAAAGCGACGCGACCAGCGCATGGCCCAAAATATACAGACCACTGGTGCGGTAAGCCGAGCTGAGGAACCCGTCCATACGGTCAAGGGTGTGAAGCGCGTCCACCGCGTGGACGGTCGTGATCACCAAATGCCCTGATTCTGTCGCACGCAACGCGGCTTCCACCGTGTCGCCGTCACGCATTTCGCCGACGATGATGACATCGGGATCGTGACGCATCAGAGCGCGGATAATATCGGCGATGGTGTTGGCCGAGTTGTCGGTCACCGAGGTCTGGTCCACGAGTGGCATATCATATTCGACAGGTGCTTCGACCGAGTACACGGCGCGGGAAGATCGGTCGATTTCCTGAATGATACCGTAAAGAGTCGTTGACTTACCTGAACCGGTTGGACCGCTGACCACGACCAGACCGCCGTCCTTGGTGTGACCGTGAATGGCCTTACGGAGTCTTTCGGCGACCACCGGCGCGTGCATGAAAAGCTCGTCGAAACTACGAAGATTTTCTCGGTCTAACAG
This sequence comes from Alphaproteobacteria bacterium, assembly GCA_028683655.1. Taxonomy (GTDB): domain Bacteria; phylum Pseudomonadota; class Alphaproteobacteria; order UBA9219; family UBA9219; genus UBA8914. Next base: position 8,476 of record JAQUHK010000056.1, on the reverse strand, counting down.
ACGCAGGGTAAGCTTTTCGCCCGATGGCGCGACCGGCAAGGCGGCGACACGAACGTCGATCACGCGGCCCTGCCACTCGAAGCCCAGACGGCCATCTTGCGGATGCTGGCGATCCGCCGCGTCCATCTTCGAGTCCGTTTTGATGCGGGTGACCAGCGGGGCCATCACGCGATGCGGGATCAAATGTTTGTAAACCAAATCACCGTCAACGCGATAACGGATCCAGCAACGCGCATCGTCTTCTTGCAAAGAGAAGTGAATATCCGACGTACGGCTTTGCAGGGCTTCGGCGAGAATGTCGTTGAGCGCTTGCTCGATCATGGTCGCGTCGTCAGGATCGCGGGCCAGCGAGGCAAAGACACGCAGCAAGCGTTCGCCCGCGACCTCGCTTTGCTCGCGCATCAGGCGGGCTAGCTCCGCGCGGTCCCACGGCTCGACCTCGATCTTCACGACCTCGCGGTTGGCCCGTTGCAGCGCGTTGGCGATGCGGAGCAGATCGGCATCGTCCACGCGGTCGCCGACGGCCAGACGCAGCACGCCGTCTTTGAGCTCCAACAGGCAAAGCCCCATCGCCGTCTGGTTGGCGACCGAGACATACAGACGCAAAGCCTGCATCGTCAAATCTTCGCGCGCGCCGCCTCGCGCTTTCAAGCGGTTGATCTCGTCGGCTACGAAACCGTTACGGCGCAGAATTTCCTCGACCGTCAGATAGCGTCCCGTCGCACGTCGCATGGCTTGCTCGGCCAAGGCGAGTTCATAATGACGAGGCTGGATGCGCCTTTTATCAATAAGGCCTTCTTCAGGTTCTTTGGAGATAAGTTCGCTCATCACATCCCCGCCGGTAGAGAAACGGAAGAGCCACCGTCACCGGAATCCAGCTTGGTTGATTTTTCTTTTTTCGAAGATGACTTCTTTGACGCCCCCTCGGAAACGGAGGGCGTTGCGCTTTTCGTGAAAGCAGGCATCGTGGATGTCCGTTCAGCCTTGTCCGTCAAAGCCGAAACACGCTCCAACTTCAACTTGACCCGCGCTCCGTCAAGCAACACTTCCACCTCCTTGGGTGAAACATTGATCACTTTGAGGACAACCGAGCCGTCTTCCGTCATTTCCTCGCCATTGCCCACAACCGCCGTCGTGCCGTCAGGCTTATAGATCAGGGCGCGATTCCCGACCGTGCCGATCAGGTGATAATCCGTCGAGTGACTTGCCTTCTTCGACGGCTTGTCCGTAAGAGCCATTTGAGGCAAATCGTGCGTGCTGATCTGGGGCATCTTGCCGTCGGCCAGTATCTTCTCGACATCTTCGGCAGACGGCGAAAGCGGCACCTTGCTCCCCGCTTTCGGCGCGTCATTAGAGGATGAAGACGAAGACGTTGCCGCCGTCTTGCCACTGGCCGCATTGCCGGATTTGTCCACAGGTTCCTTGGCGATACCGCGAATGGGGATCACGGCAAAGCCCAGCCGCCCCGTATGACGGATGATCAGATCTGTCGAAACGCTGCCCTTGTGTTCGGGGTTCCACATCAGCGTCACGGGACAGGACTCGCCCATCTTCAAATCCATATCGACCGCACAGCCCTGTTCAAGGCGCGCGAGCCCGTTTTCAGGCGCGATCAGTTCGATGGAGAGGATCGAGATAATCTCGTTGCTGTCATTGACCATGAGGGCCGTGCGCACAGCTTTGCCGGTGCCCGGCTCAACATCCCCGAAATCGACCGGTTTCACATCCTTGGTGCTCAGGGCCAGCCCCATCTCACTCTTTGTCAGAGAACTCGCCGCCGTCTTGCCCATCACGCGCGCGCGGGCAATGCGGCCCGCCGCGTTATGGGTCATCAAAATTTCGGCGGTCCACGAACCAGAGCCCGAGGGGGTCGTGTCAACCGTCACCGCACAACGGCTTCCGGCGGGAATCGTCTTTTCCTTGGAGCAATCGTCGCCGACAATTTCAGCCTTCACGTTGCTGTCGCCGTTGGCCGCAACGCTTTCAACATTCACGGGGACATTGGACTGGTTGACGAAAAAGAACGTCGCCCGCCGCCCGACATTTAACGGCGTATCACCGGCATCGACATCGGCTTTCGGTTCGATGGCAATGGCCTGATCGCTTTGCACCGTGCCGCCCCGTGTTGCGCCCGGTGCCATAAAGGCCGCATCACGCGCCGCATGGGCTGGCGCGGCAAAGGTAAGCATTGCCGCGACGGAACAGAAAACGAGAGGACGTCCCCAGTGAACCATCGGTTACCTCCCGCTTGAGGAACTGCCGCTGAGCGAGACAGGTTCCTGCAATTCGTCAAAAGCATGACTGAAGCCGCGCTGCATCAGCCTTTTGTCAACGGGCGCGCCGTCATCGCTGGGCTCGACGGGAACGGAGGACAGCGAGGTTGGTGGCGTGGCGACGTCTTTCATCAGCTCGGGCGTATAGGCCGTCTGCGGCTCAGGCAAGGGTTGCGGCGCGGCGGGAAGGGTCAGCGTCTTGGGGCCATCCTTGTCGATGACAACGGCCTCAAGCGGCTCCTTGGAAAAGGACGATTTCTTCGGCGTCTTCTTTTCTTCCGGCGGATCGACAAACTTCACGATGGATGGCTTGACCAGAATGACAAGCTCGCTGTTTTCAAGCGTATCGTGGCTATAGGCCGGAATCATGGAGCCGAAGAACGGAATCCCGTCGCGGTCGTTGCTGTCACGCGAGCTGTTCAGGCCCGCGAGCACCAGATTGTCGCCCGGACGCACGCGCAGCGAAGTTGAAACCTTACGCTCCGACGTTTCGGGCAAATCGACGGTCACGCCGCTTTCGGTCGTCGTTTCGTTAAGGCTGATCACATCCTCGATTGCCAGATCGAGACTCGCCGTGATCACGCCGCTTTCATACGAACCGCTAATCTCCACCGTCAGGCCTGTATCAAGACTGTCGGTTGATACCGTGTTGTTGCTGGAGGTCGTAGTCGTCGAGCTGGAGACGCTGGAGGCTGTGCCAACCTGCGAGATGTAACGCCGCTTGCCGCCCACGCGGAACTCGGCACTCGAGCCGGAGACAAAGGTGAGCTGCGGATTGCTGACCGTCTGGACTTGCCCTTGCGTCGCAAGGAATTTCACGACGGCATCGGCATCGACCTTGCCCGCAAACTTGGCCCCGAGGCTGACCCCCGGACTGGCCAACGACGAAAAACTGGTCAGGCCACTCAGGGCCAGATTTTGTCCCGATCCACCGATCTTGCCGACAGAAAAATCGGACCAGTTGATGCCGAGGCCATGCTCTTTTTCCAGCATGACTTCCCAGATATAGAGCTGCATCACGACAAGCGGACGACCATGACGCAATTGCGACAAGTATTCCATCACATGCTCATGCCCATCGACATCGGCGGTATAAAGAAGGTTGCCGCCCTGCAAATCGACCTTGGCCTTGTCGCCCGATAAATCACCGATTGTGTCGGCCATCGTATTGGTGGCAGAGGCTGCGGCATTCGCCTTGCCCGGCACGGAAGGCAGCTCGATCACAAAGGTTTCTTTTTCGCGCAATTCCAGAAGGCCGCGACGATAGCCGCAGAAAACCTTGGCCGAGGCGCAGATTTTTTCGACCACGCGCGGCAGCGACCCGCTGAGATTTGTTACCGTCACCAGTCTGTTTTCAAAACTACCGGCTTCCCAAGACAGGGAAACGTCCGTTCCATCCAACACAGCCTGCAACGCCGCCGTCACCGGCACGGCATTCAAGTTGGTATTGGGAACGATGATCCCGGCAGGCAGTTCCTCGTCGCGACTCAGTTTCCGTTCTTTAAGTTGCGAAGCCAGTTCGAGGGTGACAATCGGCGGCTCATCTTCCCCGCGCACGGTTTCATCGGCTTCGGGAACTTCGGGGACAGTTGGCAAACGGCCGGTGGACGATTTGGCATTGGAAACGGCAATATCCGAACAAGCCGGTAACGCCAGCAAGGCGGGGGCCAGCAAGATCAAAGCCGCTAAAGTCAATCCGAAACGCATACTTCTCCCCTTCGTGCAGGCAAGCGGGCCAAAGGCCGGTTGCACTGCTGCAGAATCCGACATACTCTTTAAACGCAAGGGGGGTTGATAATTCGTTAACTTGTCTTAAGGTTTTTTCGCCTAGATGACTGATAGCAACGGACTTATGGGTACTCCAAACACAAATACGTCATTGCGAGCCAAGCTTGCTTGGCGTGGCAATCCAGTCCCCAAGCAACGCACAGCAGGACTGGATTGCTTCGTCGGTCAAGGCCTCCTCGCAATGACGACAGGTGATACGCCCCTATAAATCCTCAACAATACTCTCAAGCAAGAGCCCTGCCCTTAGAGGTCGTATGAAGCCCATTTCTTTTGTGACCGGCGCGACCGGTTTTGTCGGAGCCGCCGTGGCCCGTCTTCTTGAGGCCAAGGGGCATGAGCTGCGCCTTTTGTCTCGACCTCATAACGACCGCCGCAATCTGGGGGGGCTGAAGAGCCCCACCATCGTCGAGGGCGACCTTGGTGACCCGCAAAGCTTTGCCGCCGCGCTGAAAGGCTGTGACTTTCTGTTCCATGTCGCGGCGGACTACCGGATCTGGGTGCCCGATGAGGCGGCCATGAACAAAATCAATGTGGCAGGCACGCGCGGCCTGATGGAGGCCGCCTTGGCCGCCGACATTAAGCGCGTGGTTTATACAAGCTCCGTCGCCACGCTGGGCATCCCCAAGGATGGCGGCGAGGGAACCGAAGACACGCCCGTGGGTCTGGAGAATATGATCGGCGTTTATAAACGCTCTAAGTTTCTGGCCGAACAAGTCGTGCAGGGGATGATCGCCGCGCAAAAGCTGCCCGCCGTCATCGTCAATCCCTCCACCCCGATTGGGCCGCGCGACATTAAGCCAACCCCGACGGGCCGGATCATTGTCGAGGCAGCGGCGGGACGGATGCCCGCCTATGTCGATACGGGGCTGAATATTGCCCATGTCGATGATGTCGCGATGGGGCACTGGCTCGCCCTGAAAAATGGCAAGATCGGTGAGCGTTATATCCTCGGCGGTGATAATATGGACTTTGCCGAGATTCTGGAGGTCGTCTGTAGCGCGGCGGGGAGGAAGGCACCGACGATCAAAATCCCGCGCCTGCCCCTCTTCCCGCTGGCCTATGGGGCCGAGTTTGTGGCGCGATTCACCCACAAAGAGCCATTTATCACCGTGGACGGCCTGAAGATGGCGAGAAAGAAAATGTTTTTCTCTTCAGCCAAAGCCAAAAGCGCGTTAGGTTACGCCCCGCGCCCCGCGCCGCAAGCTCTTTGCGACGCGGTCGCATGGTTCAAAGAAAACGGGTATTGTTGAATAAACTGGTTGCCCTTGAAGAGATAAGGTAGCCCATTTAGAAATAGTCATTCCGGCGAAAGCCGGAATCTAGGGGCCACGTGTCCACGCGGCATGAGACTCTTCGAACCAAGCCGTTTAGCTCAAACGGAAGGTTGGGGACTGGATACCGGCTTTCGCCGGTATGACGCTTTTTTTCGATGGAAATCCCAATTCTTCAAGTGCGATAAGTATATTCAAAAACAGAAAGTCACCTTATGTCCTCTATCGAAGCGCCGAGCGGGAAGAACGAGACGACCGAGAATTTTCCGGTCGCTCAGCTTGTCAGCAAAAAATACAGGCCGCACGTCACCGCTTACTATATTCTGGCGCGGGCGGCGGATGATATCAGCGATGATCCGCTTTTGCCACCCGAAGAAAAGGTGCGGCGGCTAGATCAAATTGATGCGGCTTTGATGAACGACGCGGACGACAGCGTGGCTTGCGCGATCCCACTCAGGGAAAGCCTAAAAGAAACAGGGGTCACGGCTCAACATGCGCGGGATTTGCTGATCGCGTTTAAGCGCGACACAAGCCAGCTACGCTATGCCGACTGGGCGGATTTGATGGATTATTGCCGCTTCTCCGCCGCGCCCGTTGGCCGCTATCTCCTCGACCTGCACGGCGAGGCGAAGACGGCGTGGCCCGCGAATGACGCGCTTTGTTCCGTGTTGCAGATCATCAACCACATTCAGGATTGCGGCGACGATTACCGCGAGCTGGATCGCGTTTATATCCCGCTTGACCTCATGAACAAATATGGGGCGGCTCCTGAAGATTTGTCTGCCGAGGCCCTGACACCTGCCCTACGCAAGGTGCTTGATGACATGCTGGACCATATGGAGTCGCTGCTTGCCCTCGCCTGCACGTTTCCGGCGCAGATCAAGGATCGGCGGCTGAAAATCGATACGGCGGTGATTTGCGAGGTGGCCAAGGCTCTGATGAATATCCTGCGCACCCGCGACCCGCTGTGCGAGAATGTGAAGCTGAGCAAAATGCAGAAAATCCGCCTGCTTGTTCTTGGCACGATCAAGGCTTATCTTCCCCTATGATGATGACAATCGACTTTTTTAATGCGGCCCGCGTCTGCGGGCCAAAAGAGTCTTATGCGCGGCGGACGCCGCGCCACTGGACTCCGGCTTTCGCCGGAGTGACGCAGGAGGGATGCGCCGATGACAATAAATAGCGACCAAGCTCTTGCCGATGTGACGGCGCGGGTTAAAAAGTCGGGCACATCTTTTGCCGCAGGGATGCGCGTGCTGCCGCGTGCGCGGCGCGAAGCCATGTATGCGCTTTACGCCTTCTGCCGCGAGGTGGACGACATTGCCGACGACTCGCCAAACGCTCAGGCATGCCACGAGGGGCTGGCTTTGTGGCGGGAGCGCATTCGCGCCCTGTTTACCGAAGGAAAAGCCGAGGACAGCATTTGCCTTGCGCTTTTGCCCGCCATCACACGCTTTGGCCTTGTCGAACAAGATTTTCAGGCCATCATCGACGGGATGCAGATGGATGCCGAAAAGGCGATCTGCGCCCCGTCATTCGAAGAACTTGATCTTTATTGCGATCATGTGGCCAGCGCAGTGGGCCGTGCCAGCGTACGCATCTTTGGCGATTCAAGCCCAGAGGCCATGCGCGTTGCGCACCATCTTGGCCGCGCCTTGCAACTGACCAACATTCTGCGCGATCTGGCCGAGGATGCGCAGCGGGGGCGGCTTTACCTGCCCGAAGAGCTTCTGGCCAAGAATGGCGTGGCGTCCCGTGTGCCGATGGAGGTTCTGGACGATCCGCACCTTGCCGCCGTGTGCCGCGATCTGGCCGAGGATATCCGCCGCCATTACCGTGAAGCCGATACGGCCATGAAGGGCTGTCAGTGGCAGGCCATGCGCCCTGCCCACGCTATGCGGCGTTATTACGGTGCCATTTTCGAGGCTCTGGTCAAAGAAAACTGGAAAAACCCGCACAAGCGCGTGCGTTTAAGCCTTTGGCGCAAATTAGGCCTTGCTCTTTGCGGCCTGATCGGCTGAAAGTCTGCGCCATGAATCAACAACGACATATTCATGTGATCGGTGCCGGACTGGCCGGTCTGTCCGCCGCGCTTCAGCTGACTTTGATGGGCGAGAAGGTCACCGTCTATGAAGCTGCGCCCTATGCGGGCGGGCGGTGCCGTTCCTATTTCGACAAGGGGCTGGGCTGCCGCATCGACAATGGCAATCACCTTGTCCTGTCGGGCAATGTCGCGGTGCATGATTATCTTGAACTCTCCGGCGCGATGGACACCGTCACCTGCGCCAAAGAGCCATTCTTCCCATTCATGGACCTTCAAAGCCGCGAACGCTGGACCGTGCATATGAATAAGGGCCGGTTGCCGTGGTGGATCTTTGATCCCAAACGACGCATTCCCGGCACAACGCCGACGGATTATCTTTCCGCCAAGTCTTTCCTGTTCGCCGATGAAGATGAAACCATCGCAGGCTGCATGGATACGAGTACAACGCTGTTCAAGCGGCTTTGGGGGCCGTTGGCAATTGCCGCTTTGAACACGGAGCTTGAAAACGCTTCAGCGAGTCTTTTGGCCAACCTGTTCGCCCAAAGCTTTGGTGGCGGCGGCGCGGGGTGTTGCCCGATGGTCCCGAAAATCGGCATGTCCGAAAGTTTCGTCACGCCCTGTCTTGAAACGCTGAAGAAACACGGGACGGACGTGCAATTCGGGGCGCGGCTCCGCGGCTATGACGTGACGGCAGACGGACAGGTGACCGCGCTGGATTTCGGATCGACGATTGTCAATCTGGGGCCGCAGGACTGGATGATTCTGGCCGTGCCCGCCCCTGTGGCACAGGAGCTTATTCCCAATCTGCTCACGCCGACCGATTTTCGCTCTATCGCCAATATCCATTTCCGTATCGAAGTGCCGCAAAATCCCGCTGGCTTCGTTGGCCTTGTCGGCGGGCTGGCCGAGTGGGTCTTTATCAAGCCGGATGTCGTGTCGGTGACCATCAGCGCGGCAGACAGGTATGACGAGGACAATCAGGATGTGTGGGCCGTCGCCGTCTGGGAAGACCTTGCGCTGCTGTTCGATCTTGATCCCCAGCAAATACCGCCTTATCGCGTCGTGCGGGAAAAGCGTGCGACCTTTGCGGCGACACCGGC
>JAQUHK010000178.1 GCA_028683655.1 Alphaproteobacteria bacterium | reverse complement strand
GCGTCCCCTGTAGCCCTGCCGCAGACTTTGAGAAGGTTTTCGATTTCGTTGGCAGTTACGGCTCTCTGCCCTATTATCTCTATGTTCAGGCTCAAAGCACTAAAACGAAAGAAGAGCTTGCGACGGTCCGCTTCGCCGTCACGGATGGCTATCTGACGGTTTTTGAAACCCCGAAGCATTTTCCCAAAGCCACAATCATCAGCCTGCCGCAAATAAGCTCGGTCGCCGAGGTCTATGATCAGCTGAAATATGGCAAAGCCGATGCTTTGGTGAACGAACATGTCTCGGCCTTGAATTACATGCGCGGCAACCCCGACACGATCCGTCGCTATGACGACACGCCGCTCTTTGTAAAGAAAATGTTTTTCCCGATCAAAAAGGGAGAAACCGACTGGGCCTCTTTCATCAACGACATGACCGACACCAACAAACCCGAGAACAAACAAATTTATCTCGACCTGCTCAAGAAATACAACGTGCCGGAAGACGCCCTAAGGCCGTAACTTATTGCTCGACGCCGTTCTTCCAAACGCGCTTAGCGTTGAAGCCGTGATCCAGAGCGACGATGTCAGCTTTATAGCCGGGCAGAAGTTTGCCTAGGCTGTCGCCTTTGCCAAGGAAGGCCGCCGGAATGGTTGAGGCCATGCGCAGGACCTGAGCTGGATCAAGGCGAATGTCGCGTATGGCGACGGGAACGCATTGCCCCAATGTCAGAATAGCCCCCGCAATCACCCCCTGTTCGTTGACGCAGACCTTTTCATTCGGGAAGACCTTGATCCCGTTCCAGTCGAACGGCTGCGGATCATCCGCTCCCGCCGGAGACAGGGAGTCGCTGACCATAAAAAGCTTGTCGCCCTGCTTGGCGCGAACGGCTAAGCGAACCAGCTCCTGCGCCACATGAACATCGTCGGCGATCAAACCAGCCCAGCAATCAACACAATCAAGCGCAATCCCCGTCAGGCTCGGTGTGCGCGATGTGATAGGCGGCATGCGGTTAAAAAGGTGGGTGACAGCACGCGCTCCCGCCCCTAAAGCCGCATAAACCTGCTCCGCTGTTGCATTCGTATGCCCCATTGACACGATCACGCCTTGGGCGACCAGTTGCTTGATCTGCGCTGGCGAGACTTTTTCAGGCGCGAGGGTTAAAAGGAAAACGCTGTCCTTGACCGGATGATAAAGAGCAAGGTCCTCATCCGTCATAGGCCGTACAAACGCGGCGTTATGCGTCCCCTGATAGGCCTCGTTGATATGCGGCCCTTCAACATGGATACCCAAAACGGACGGATCGGCTTGCCGTGCGGCAGCAACGGCCTCAATCGCCGCCTTGATCTTGTCTGGCCCGTCCGTAATGCAGGTCGGCAGCAGCGAAGTCGTCCCCGTCTTCCGGTGAGCGGCCGCGATCTTCAGCACACCCTCAGCCGTCGGGTCATTGTTAAGCAGCACATTCCCGCCGCCATTGACCTGACAGTCAATATAGCCTGCCGTCAGAATGCCATGATCGACGGCTACAGGTTCAAACCCGTCGGGAATCTTGGAGGCGGGGCAAAGATCAAGAATCGTATCCCCTTGGACAAGAAGAGCCTGATTCTCGACAAAGGCCTCGCCCGTGAAAAGGATCGCGCCGGTCAAGGCAAAAGAAGGAGGATTTGCGGGCATAAGGGCTCCAGTTTAAATCTCTTGTGCTTTACGTCTTCAGTCCTTAATTTGGGCGAACCGAGAATCCCTGTGCAGACACAACGACAATAGCGGATGGCGCAATGAATAATATGGATGGCAATAGCCTTTTGCAAGAAATTGAAGAAGACCTCGCTCGCCAAAGGTTTGAAGCCGTATGGAAGAAGTACGGCAATCTTCTTTTAACCTGTGCCTTACTGATCGTTCTGGCAACAGCAGGCACGACAAGCTGGAAGTCCTACAGCCTCCATCAAAAGCAACGGGTCACGCAAGCCTATCTGAGCCTGCTGGACAAGGAAATGGATGAAAAGCAGGACGAGAAGGAAAACCTTGCGCCTGCTTATGAGGCCTTTGCCAAGGAGAATGCAGGGACGCAAATCGCCGCTCTCGCCCGTTTTCAGGAAGCCGGACAGCTCCTGAAAAACGATAAAAAGGACGAAGCCCTCAAAACCTATGACGCGCTGGCGGCCGACAAATCGGTCGATCAGATTTTCCGTCAGTTGGCCGACTTGCTTTATGTCAAGACCGACCTAGATACAGGTGATGAACCAGCTCTGCAAAAGAGGTTGGAGCCGCTGATCAAGCAAGGCCCATGGCGTTTTCTGGCCAAAGAGTTCTCTGGTCATCTGGCTGTGCGCGTCGGTGACAAAACCCGCGCCAAAACGATTTTTACCGAAATAGCGGCGATGGAAGGACTCCCCAAGGGGGTAGGGCTACGCGCTGGCGATATGCTGATGTGGCTCGACAAGGGGGAATAACTGCATGAAGGCGGTATGGCGACACACTCTCTCCTGTTTGATCCTCCCTGTGTGCCTGTTGTCGCTTGCGGCATGCAGCTCGGACAAAGAAACCAAAGATGATGTTGACGCCCCCGCCAAACGCGTCGCCGTTCTGGAACAAAGCCGTGTCGTCAAACCCGACGAGGGGCTGAAAGACTTTGCCTTTCGTTTCCCTGAACCCGCTTTGATCCGCGACTGGGCCCAGACCGGTGGCAATACGCAGCATATTATCGGCCATGCTTCCTTGCCCAAGGTGCCGGAAGAAATCTGGAGCACCAGCATCGGGACCGGCTCTGGTGGTTATTTCAAACTGCTGGCTTCTCCTGTCGTTCAGGACGGCGTCCTTTACGCCATGGACGCGCGGGGACGGGTCAGTGCCTATGACAGCAAGGATGGCGACCGCACATGGCGCGTCGGCACTAATCCTGCTGATAAAGAGGATGAATCGGCTATCGGTGGCGGCATAGCCGTCGAAGGCAAGGTTCTCTACGCAACAACCGGTTTCGGCGAGGTCATCGCCATGCGGACCTATGACGGGGCCGTGATGTGGCGTAAGCAAATTGGCAAACCGATCCGCTCCGCCCCGACAGTCGCCGAAGGGCGCGTCTTCGCCATCGACATTGAAAACGAAACCTACGCGCTGGATTCCAGCACGGGCTTTGTCATGTGGAAGCATAGTGGCATTGCCGAGAACGCCACCCTGATGGGGACCTCCAGTCCCGCCGTCCATGGCGATACGGTTGTTGTCGCCTATAGCTCCGGTGAACTATTCGGCCTCCGCGCTCAAAATGGCCGCGTGGTCTGGAGCGAGGTTCTGGCCGTCCCGACCCAAATTGGAGCCTTACC
>JAQUHK010000055.1 GCA_028683655.1 Alphaproteobacteria bacterium | reverse complement strand
CGCTCGAAATCCGCGACGGAAAGCGTTTCGGCCCGTTGTTTTGGATCAATTCCTGCCGCTTCCAACAAGGCTTCGCCGCCCAGAAGTTTCAGGCTTGTGCGCAGCATTTTACGCCGCTGGCCAAAACCGGCGGCGGTCATGCGCTCTATGGTCTGAAAATCAATATCCTTGGGACGGTCGCTACGCGGGGTCAGGTGGACGACCGCCGAGTCAATTTTGGGCGGCGGCGTAAAGGCGCGTTCCGGGATTTTCATGACACGCTTGGCCTGACAACAAAATTGCGTGATAACGGAAAGGCGGCCATAGGCTTTGCTGTCCGGCTCGGCAACGATGCGATCAACGACTTCCGCTTGGAACATCAGCGTCATGCTTTGGATTTGGTCCATTTGCCGCAGCCATTTCACAAGCAGCGGTGTGCCGACATTATAGGGCAGGTTGGCGATAATGACGCGTGGCGCACGGGTCAGGGCGGTCAGGTCGGCCTTGAGGGCATCGCCTTCGATCAGCTGGAATCTTTGGCCCGCGCCCTCGGCCAGCGAGCCAAGCGCACGGATACAGCGCGAATCCATTTCGATAGCGGTGAGGCTTTGGGCCGGACTGGCTAGGATAGCGCGGGTCAGTCCGCCGGGCCCGGGGCCAATTTCAACAACATGAACGCCGCTCAGATCGCCCGCTTGCGCGACGATACGGGCTGTCAGATTAAGGTCGAGCAAGAAATGCTGCCCCAGTCCCTTGCGGGCCGCGAGGTCATAGGTCGAGATAATGTCCCTTAAGGGGGGCAAGCAATCAAGAAACGACGGGGTCAAGCGTGGGCCTTATTTGATGCGGATGTCTAAAAAAGCACTCTTGCGCAAATCGCGCAAAAGACGACGGGCCATAAGCTCCATTTTTTCGGAACCGATGGCGTTTCGGATGGCGTTGCGGTCAATGTTTTCCGGTGAAGAACGACCGCACACAAACAACATCAACGCGCCTTTGTCCGTCGCCATCGCTTCGCTGGCGTGGCCGTCAGGGATGTTAACGACTTTTTGCGCGAGCCAAGGGGGGGCTTCGCTTAATTTGACATCGCCCAAATCCTGATATTTCCATTGCGGGTAGCGGCTATTTATGACGCTTTGAATCGACGCGCAGTCCGTGACATTTTCGCGGATCGCTTCAGCTTCGTTCAAAAGGGCCTTTTTCTCGGTCGCGTCAGTGAAGGGGCGGAAAATTTGCTCAAGCTTGACGGTCATCTCCTTCATGTCGCCCAGCGCGATGGTGCGACGGTCGCGCACGCCGATCAGGTGATAGCCGGTCGGCGATCGGATCGGTCCGGCAATCGCCCCTTTTTCAAGAGACGGCAGGACCTTGTCGATTTCGGCCCCCAGCTGGCCGATTTGTGTCCAGCCGATATCGCCGCCGGTTGCGGCCCCAAGGCCTTGGGAAAACTGACGGGCAACGGCACCGAAAACGGCACCGCCGCGGATTTCCTCGGCCAGTTTGTCGGCCAGCGTTTTGACCTGTTCTTCATCGGCGGGTTTGTCGACGGGCAGGAAGATTTCGCTGATTAGGTATTCCTGTTTGCCTGCATTGGCGCGCATGCGCTGGATCACGGCATCGACTTCGTCGTCGCCAATGTCGATATGGGGGCGGACCTCGTGAACGACGACCTTGTTCCACATCAGCGTGGCCTTGATCTGGGTGCGTAGCGTGGACGGCGAAATGCCGTGGGCGCGCAGGAAGGCCTCCATGTCGCCGCCGGGGATTTTGTTATCCTCGGCCAAGCGAGCCATCGCGGTGCGAACATCGTCCGGCGTAACCGAGATGTTCATCTTTTTGCCTTCCTGAAGTTGTAGCTGTTCGTCAATCAATGTACGCAGCACCTGCGGCAGAAGTTTTTTCTGCACGTCCGGTGAGTCCGGCATGCCAGAGGACAGGACGGCCAGCTGAAGGCGGGCCTTCAGGTCCGTGGTCGAAATGATCGCATCATTGACGACAGCGACAATGCGCGAGTCAAAAGCTGGTTGCGCCCGTGGGGCTTCTTCGTGCGCGCCGAGGGCGGCGGCGTTGTTGGCTGGCTGTGGCTGACGGGCCCACTGGGCAGACGCCTCCGTGGCCCACAGTGTGGCAAGCAGAGCAAAGGAAACAGCCACTTTCTTCATCAAAAACTCCCTTGTATATTTGGGTTTCTTCGAACCCGAAAAACAAACCCGCAAAAAGGCGGATCATTGCGTGACCGCTTGTTTTTTGCGAAAAGGCCTACTCGGCTTTCCAACAAACCGAGTATATGGAAGAGGGGCCGCTGCCTTGCAGCCTAACCATCCTCTAAATAAAGTAAAGTTGTTTGTCCGGCAACGAGGGCAACGAGCGGAATCGCCCAAGCGGCCAGACTAACGGGAAGCGTTTGGTTGGCACCCAGTGCCGTGACGACATTGTTCAATGAGAAAATGGCACTGCCGACAACCATACCGGCCATCATGGCATTCAAAATACCGCCACGACGGTTCAGCCGCAGCGAAAAGGCGGCGGCGAAAAAGACCATGGCGCACAGCAAAAGCGGCTCGGCGAGCAGGGCTTGCAGTTTAAGTTCGTGGCGCACGGGGGGAAGCCCGACGCTTTTCATTGCGCGGATGAAGCGAGGCAGGTGCCAGAATGAAATCGTATTCGGCTGGGCCATGCTTTCTTGAATCTTCTCAAGCGTGAGACTGGTTTGCAGGCTCAGATGGTCTTCAAAAAGGGCTTGTTCGTTCTCCCAGTTCGTCCACGCGTTGTCCAGCTCCCACGTCTTGTCGTGCAGGGTTGCACTGGGCGCGTCAATGCGGCCAAGATAGGCATCGTTGGCGTCATAGATAAAGACGATAACGGGCTTGAGCGTGAGCGGGGACAGCGAAACCTGATCGGCATGGAGCAAATAGTGCCGGTTGCTGTCTTCTTGCCGGAGCCACAGGCCCGCGCCAGTCAGTTCAAGGGCCGCGCCGCGTTTCAGGTACTTCATTTCCATTTGCTGGTATTTGGCCATGAGGGTGGCCCCAAGCGGATTGAGGATCGTGACATTGATCCCACCGAAAAGCAGCGTGACCAGAAGGGCTGGGGCCAGAAACTGCCACGCCGAAACGCCAGCCGCGCGCGCGACGATCAGTTCTTGGCTGCGGGTCAGTCGCCAAAAAGTGAACATGCCCGAAAAAAGCACGACGAAGGGAAGGATTTTTTCGATCGTGTCGGGCAGTTTATAGGAGCCCATCTTCAAAACGATCCCCAGAGTCGCCTCGGTCAGATCGCTGGACCGGCGCAAAAGCTCGGCGACTTCGAACAGATAGATAATCCCCGTCAGGCCAAGAAAAAAGACCATAAACCATACGGCATATTGACGGGCCAGATAGCGGGTCAGGATCAGGCTTTTCATCATGAGGCCGCCTTTTGCAGCATGAACTTTGGCGAGGGCCACTGGCAAAGTGTTTTCAGACTAAGCAAGTAAAGACACGGCGGAAGGGGCGCGATCAGGGCAAGGTAAAGGAGGATAGCGGTCCATGGCGATGTGCCAACCTGTGCAACAAGGCCGAACATGGCGGCTTGCAGAATGATAATGAAAAGCGAGGCCAGAAGGACGCGCTTGGCCATGCCGCGCCGGTTGAAATTCCCGACCAGAATGACGGTCACTGACACAAGGGCAAAGGTCAGGGAAAGAAGGGGCCCTGCGACGCGCTGATGGATCTCGGTGCGGATTTTCGAAAGCAGCTTCGCACCCGTTTTCGGGTCGGCTTGAGCGGTGAGCAGGCGAACGAAGCTCATTTCTCTGGGGTCTTTGGCGTGATCGGTTTTGCCGCTTTTCAGCAAATGCAAGTCAAGAACATAGCGGTCGAAATCCAGCTGTTGCAGGCGGCCTGTTTTGACATCGACCTCCTGTCTTTTGCCACTGAACACGATGACTTGGGGAACGCCGTCCTCGACAGCGAAGAGGCCTGTTTCGGCCATGATGGTCACGGGGTGGTCGGGTGAGCGCACATCGTGGACCAGAATGTCCTCAAGCCCGCCATTGGCTGCGCGACGGCGGGCAAAGAAGGTCAGACCTTCCGACAGGTCATTGAACGTGCCGGGCCGGATCATCAAGGCGGAATAGGCATCCCGTACTTTGTATTGGAGCGAAGCAAAGGAAGCGTTGGCCAACGGCGTGACCCAAAGGGTCAACAGCAAGCCGACGACAACGGTTATTCCTGCCAGTGTGATGGCGGGGGCGGCCAGTTTAAGGGGGCTGAAGCCCGCAGCCCGCATGACGACCAATTCGCTGTCCACCGCGAATTTGTGATAGATGAAAAGGACGGCGACCCCCATGCTGATGGGCAGAATAAGGGGAAGGAAAGACGGGATCGTCAGGGCCATCAGTTTCAGAAAAACAAACAGGGATCCCGAATTGTCGATGACAAAGGACAGAAGGCGGAAGGATTGCGTGAACAAGACGACAAAAGTCACGGCGACCGCCGAGAAGAGAAAGGCGATCAGAATTTGTCTGAAAAGATATAGGTTGATCCTCTGGATCAAAATGTCCCCCTTGGGCGTGTTTCGTGCGCATCCTTTTGTTCGGCGGAGTATATACCGTGACGAAAAAGGATAAAGCCCCTTTCTTGAGCCTATCGGGTATCTCAACTAAAAGGATGAAAAAAGAGATGGGCTTTAAGGGCCCGGGCACGGCCCCCCGCCTTGTAGCGCGGGGCCTGAAGTGAGTCATTTTAGGCAAGATAAACGAAGGCCGTTACTTGGCCGCCACTTTGATGGAAGCTGCTGCTGGAGGGGTTGCCTTGGACTGCTGCGTGCCTGCGCCGTCTTTTTTGCCCAGAAGGTCACGGAATTCCTGCTTGATCTTGTTTTGACCTTGCTTGAATTGGGACAGGGTCTTGCCTTCCAGAACGCGACCAACCGGCATGCTGACGCTCAGCGGGTTCATTTGGTTGCCGCCAACGATGACTTCATAGTGCAAATGTGGTCCCGTGGACCGGCCCGATGTGCCGACAAAGCCGATAACGTCGCCCTGATTGACGCGTGCGCCGGGATAGATGCCCTTGGCAAAGCGGCTCATGTGGGCATAGGCCGTCTGGGTCTTGCTGTTGTGACGCAGCCGAACAAAGCGGCCATAGCTGCCGTTAAACTTTGCCATTTCAACGATGCCAGAGCCTGCGGCAAAAATTGGCGTTCCCGACGGAGCCCCGAAATCGACGCCCTTGTGCATTTTTGAATAGCCCAGAAGCGGGTGCATGCGCATGCCAAAGCCAGAGGTCATGCGCGCGCCTTCAACGGGCGTTCTGAGCAGCGAGCGTTTGACGCTTTGGCCTTTTTCGTCGAAGTAATCAACCACACCATCGCCGAACGTGACGCGATAAAGCGGCTTGGGCGCATCGTTGATAATAAGGGCGGCATAGATAATGACGCCTTGACCGATGGGCGAGCCGTCGCGGGCGGTGGGCTGGTCGTACAGGACCTCGAACTTGTCGCCGGCATGAATGTCGCGCTGGAAGTCAACTTCATGGGAATAGGCGCGAACCAAGGCGGCCATGATGCCGCGCGGCACGCCTGCCCGTTCGCCTGCCGCGTAAAGCGACCCCTTGATTTCGCCGCGCGAGGCGACGCGCTGACGCTCGATGGGCGTGTTGCGTATCTGGGCGGTATAGGTGCCGTTCGCCTGTCGCGTGATGGAAACTTCTTTTGTCGGTTCCGGCTCAAACGTCACGGCGGTCAGGGTTTGTTGTTCGCCAAGGCGCGTGATGGAGAGGGTGACTTCCTGTCCGGCCTTGAGTTTGCGGTGATCAAAGACATCATTAAGGGCGGCCGAGGCGGCAAGAGCATCGTCGCTTGAAATCGCGGCATCAAGCAGCAGGCGGGCAAAGGTGCGGCCTTCGCCCAGGTCAACAACGCGCGTGACAGCTTCCGGCGTCGGGGCGACCACGGATGTGGCGATGTCCTGAACTTCGCTGGCCGTTTCGGTAACGGCCTGAATGGCGGGGTTTTCGGCAAACCCTTGAACAACGGGCTGCGCGGCTTGCAGGAACGCGCCTGCCGTGCCGGACAGGCTGGGCCTGTAATGGTGACCAGCTATGCCGATCCCAAGGATCAGCAAGCCTGTCAATAAAAGAGAAGCAGTGTGGCGAACCTTTAAAGTATTCGCATGCACGGAGCCAAGACGAAGGTTCACCAAGGCGGGTTCCCACAGTTGTTGAAACAGAAAAGAGCGAAAGAGAGGGGGAGAATGTCGTTTGGCGCGGGGGGTGTCAACGCGGATTTAATAGCTGCCCCGCGCGTTTTGCTGGTTGTGACGCGGGGAATGTTGGGGGCGGTCGTTATGACTTGTTGATATTCATACACTTTTTATCATTTAGCCAGAAGCTGGCTGTGGGTTTGAAGCGTGAACGAAAATTGCGCGGGCGGCTGCGTTACGGTAATATTATTACCACGCGGTCGAAGGTGACAGAGGCTGGGACGGGAAAAAAGCCTGTGCAACCCACCAATCTGGGTGAACTTCATAGAGATGGGCCGCTGCCTGTTTGGCGGCATGGCGGTCGGGATACAGGCCAAAGCAGGTTGCGCCGCTGCCGGACATGCGGGCGAGCAGGCACTTTTCTGTTGAGGCGAGCGCGTATAGAACCTCGGCAATAGCAGGGCACAGCTCGATGGCTGGCGCGGCCAAAGAGTTGGTGCGCTCTTTCAGGGCCATGGCCAAATCGGCCACCGTTTCGGGGACGGTGTCCAACCGGTTGGGTGGATCAAAGGGGCCTTTGCGGGCTTTGTAAACGGTCGGTGTGGACAAAGCCTGTCCGGGATTAGCCATCAGGATATGACACAGGGGCAGGGTCGGGCCTTCGTCCGTGACATTCCCGATCTCGCGGAAATAACAGGTCTGGCCAGAAAGACAGCAGGGCACGTCTTGTCCGAGCGTAGCGGCCAGTTCATGCAGAAGCGGGGCATCGAGCGGCATCTTTTCGCGCATCGCCATCAAGCGCAGCGCGGCAGCGGCATCGGTCGATCCACCCCCGATCCCCGAAGCGGTAGGCAGGTTTTTGACCAAAGTAAGCTTGAAATCGAGCGGCTTTTGGAGTGTTCCGGCCAGCAAACGCATGGCGCGGACGGCCAGATTGTCTTGCGGATCAAAGCCGTCCAGTTCGCTGGCGCGGGGGCCTTCCAGATGAAAGCTAAAGCTATCGGCGGGCTCGAGCCTTAACGTGTCGCCGATCGAGGTAAAGGCCACCAGCGAGTCCAGATAGTGATACCCGTCGGCGCGCTGTCCGGTGACATGGAGATAAAGATTGATCTTGGCGGGGGCGAAGGTTTCCAGCATGGGGGCCTGTTGTCGGTTCTTTCAGCTTTTAGAGTCACTATCGCATAAAATTGTTCATTTTATGCGGTCGCTCAGACGCCGCCGGGCTTCGCGCCACAGGCGCAGGGCCGCTTTGCGGCCCGTATAGCTATATATAATCCGATCCGGTGAGCAGGGAAACAGAAAAGACGTGAAACAAAAGCGTTCTATTCAGGTGACAGCGTCGGGGCTGTCGGGTATTTTCGCGTCTGTCTTTCGTTTTTAAGGTAAGAGGCTGCCATGAAAATTGTTATCACGATCATTGGTTATGACTGTGTCGGGATCGTTGCGATGGTCAGCACGACGTTGGCCGAGCGCAACGTCAATATCATGGACATCAATCAAAATATCATGAACGGTTTTTTTAATATGGTGATGATTGCCGATATGGATGGGGCCAAGGTTTCTTTGACCGAGCTGCAAGAGGTTCTGAAAACCAAGGGTGAGGCCATGGGGCTTCAGATCAAGGCTCAGAGCGAAGAAATTTTCAAAGCAATGCACAGGGTATAAGTCATGGTCCGCACAGAAGATATTTTTGAAACGAACCGCATGATCGCGGAAAACAAGCTGGATGTGCGCACCATCACGATGGGGCTTAGCTTGCGCGATTGCAGTCATCCCGATCTTGGCATTTTTTGCACGAATGTTTACGACAAGGTCACGCGCTCGGCCTGTGACCTTGTGCGGACAGGCGAAGCGATTGAAGCCGATTTCGGCGTGCCGATCGTCAACAAACGCATCGCCGTCACGCCGATTGCGATTGCTGCCGATGCGTGCCGGACGGATTCGTATGTTGCCGTTGCCCAAACGCTGGATCGCGCAGCGAAAGAAGTTGGCGTCAATTTTATCGGCGGCTTTTCGGCTCTGGTCGAAAGCGGCATGACAAAAGGGGACCGCACGCTGATTTCTTCCATTCCCGAAGCGTTGGCGTCAACCGAGCATGTGTGCGCCTCGGTGAATGTCGGCTCGACCAAAGCCGGCATCAATATGGATTGCGTGCGCGAGATGGGCGAGATTATCAAGAAGACCGCCTCGCTTACGGCGGATCGCGATGCCATTGGCTGCGCCAAACTTGTCGTGTTTGCCAATGCGGTTGAGAACAATCCTTTCATGGCGGGAGCCTTTCACGGAGTCAGTGAAGGTGAATGTGTGATCCATGTCGGCGTTAGTGGGCCGGGCGTGGTCAAGCGCGCCTTGGAGCTGGTTGGCGGCAAAAGTTTTGATATTGTTTCCGAAACAATCAAGCGGACTGCTTTCAAAATCACGCGTGTGGGCCAGCTTGTGGCGCAGGAAGCGGCCAGTCGTTTGGGCGTTCAGCTGGGCATTATCGACTTGTCTTTGGCCCCGACCCCGTTTGTGGGCGACAGCGTGGCGCATATTCTGGAGGAGATGGGCCTTGAAAGCTGTGGGGCTCCGGGCACGACGGCGGCGTTGGCCTTGTTAAACGATGCGGTGAAAAAGGGAGGCCAGATGGCCGCCCTTCATGTCGGCGGGCTTAGCGGGGCGTTCATTCCGGTCAGCGAAGATATCGGCATGATCAACGCGATCAATTGCGGCAGCCTGACCTTGGAAAAGCTGGAAGCTATGACCTGCGTTTGTTCGGTGGGGCTTGATATGATTGCGGTGCCCGGCGATACAAGCGCGGCGACCCTGTCCGGCATTATCGCCGACGAAGCGGCCATCGGCATGATCAACAATAAGACGACAGCTGCGCGCCTGATCCCCGTGCCGAACAAAAAGGTCGGTGACGTGGTCGAATTCGGCGGCCTTCTGGGGCACTCCCCCATCGTCGCGGTCAATCGCTTCGGTAACGACGCCTTTATCGCTCGAGGCGGGCACATTCCCGCGCCGATCCGGAGTTTAACGAATTAAACGCGCCGAAAGCGGGGCGGCCCCCAAGAAATGTATGAATGGACCCTATGGGGGCCGTCCCTTGTTGTTCGGCTGATTGTGCGGCGGTCAAAACTTCATGAAGTCTTTCCTCTCCAGACTGGATATCGGCGCACGAAAGGCGGCCTGTTCGGGATATTTCGATGATGCCTGAAAAGGGGGCATCATCCGCCGTTTTTTGCACAACATGTAAGGCCAGTCTGTCTGGGCCGGGGACGGCATCGAGAATGCGAACCCCCTGTTTAGCTAGAGATGAAAGTGGTTTAATAAAACACAACCGGGACAAAGCGGCTCGTTTGGCCCTTTGAGGATTTCTTGCCTCCTCAAAACACGGCAAAACAAGACCTAGCGCGGAGGCAGAAAAAGAAGCGTGTTCGAAAAGGGGCGCATATATTCGTTTGACGGACTCCCTTTGGTTGGGGCTGACGGGCCCGCAGGCAGGGGGAAACAAAACACAAGGCTGGGTATTGCCAGCTCGCGACACACAAATGGAAGCGGTCGGTGCTGTTTGTGTTGTCCACGAACCACAACGGCAAACGGCTTGTGAGGCCACAACAAGACGAAGCATATCGGGACCAACCGTGACTGTGTGCAAGACCGGCTTGCGGGGGCGGTTTTTTCTTGGGTTCAGAACCGAGCGAACCAAAAACAAGGCCCAAGGATCGCGATAGAGCGTATGGGCTGTTGGAAGCGCGGTGCCTGTTTCGGTTGCGATGGCCAGAATTTGTGGAAGGTTCGAAACATATTCCGAAATGGAGGCAAGCGCGGCAGCGAGTTTTCTGTCAGCCGGAGTGATCGAAGGTAAAGGGTCTTGAGCGCAAGAACAGGCGAAATAACCCTTGTCATTCACATCAATGAAGAAGGGTTGCTTGCCTGTTTGTCGATCTGGGCGCAAGGTCAGTCGTAAGACGGCGGCGGCGTTCAGTTGTCTGTTTTGAAAAGCCGTAATCGCCAGCGAATTTTTTTCCAAAAGAGAAAGCAGCGGGCCCAGCCAGGGCTGTTTTTGCGCCCTAAGCACGAGAAGCTCTGTTGGCGAAACGGTTGTTTTTCGCGGTTTGGGGGCGGGCTGTTTTTTTGTAGCCCCGTCGATTACCGCGAGCATATGGGTGAAATGATCCATGGAGGCTGGCCTGGGAGCAGCGGCAGAAAAAGACTTGGGCATTTGAAATCCTACATCAAAAGGCAAAAGGGGTTGACGTTTCTGTGGTTAACATAGGAGACGGGAATATGTAAAGTTAACGACTTAGGGCTTGTCAAAGAGGGCCTTTTTCGTTTACCTTAGGATTGGGATAATATGACAAAAACCACAGAGGTAACCCATGTCTGGCTTTGAGAATATCAAGCCATCATATGACGAATGGATGTATTGGGCTCAGGTTGTTATTGATCGTTTGACGACGGTTTCGCATGTTTACGGCCAGCCTCCGCACCCCGATGTTTTTATTCGGGAAAAAGAGCGGCAGGACAAGCTTTCATCGACAGTCGCGGTGATGAAACACCTGCACGAGTTGACAGACGCCTATGAGCTGTCCATTCCTCAAAATGCCCTTGATGCTTCCCAGCGGGAAGACAATTTGATTATGGAGCTTCAGCCTGTTTTCGCCGCCGTTCAGGAACGGCTTCCCGAATGGTCGGGCGATATGCAGCGTCTTTTGAAATCGCCATGGATGCACGAGTGCAATGGCAAGTTGGCGACTATTTTATTCCGCGGACCCGAAGGGCGCGAGGAAGAGGGGATCGGCAGCGGCGTGGTCGATAATGGCCGGTTGCCTGCAAAGATTGCCGAAATGATGGATCGCGAGGCCGCTGGCGGCGATCGCGCCCCGCGCATCGAAAAGCCGCGCATGGCGGAATCGCGGATGCGCCGCGAAGATATTGCCCGTTTGTGGTCCAAGCAAAACGGTGCTTTTTTACGCACCGCAGGCCGCATGGATTAAAAGATATTTACAGCAGAAAAGGATTAAGTCATGGCCCAGACCTATGCACAGCGTGCGCCGTTTAACGATTGGTGGTACTGGTCGGAATGTCTTGTCAAAAGATTCAAGACGATTGCCGAGATTTACAAAGAAAACGGCGAGTTTGATCGGGCCTCGCAACTGGATGAACAGGCGCGCAAGCTGAAAGACAATTGCATGGCCCCGGTCATGGAAGCGCGCAAGGGTATGAACACGGACGAGCAAAAGGCTGCCGTGCGTAAGATGGAGGAAGAGTCCATTTTCAATGCGGCCCAGATGTTCCGTGATATCCTGACCAACTTTCCTTTCATTTCGTCGGCCATTCAGGATTTCCTGTATGTGGCTTGGGAAGATACAAAGTGGCCCGAGGAAGATGGCGGCGAAGACGAGTATGACGAAGAAACCGGCCTTATGAAAAAGAAGAAGAAAAAAAGCAGCGGCGATACGCGCATTACCGAGCTGTTCTGGGGCCCTCGCGAACGTCAGGATGAAGGCATTCGCAGCGGCAAGGTTGAAGATGGCGGTTTGCCGGGGCTGATTTTCAACATGGTCACGGCAGAGAAAACATCGTCCAACCGCTCGCCGACCGATTACGGCCAAGTCCTTCAAGCCGCCGCAACCCAGCAATATATCGCGACAACGCAAGCCGTGAACCAAAAGTGGGAAAAAGCTGGCGTCAAAATGAACTTCAAACCCGGCGGCGGCATGTAATCCGGAAAGTTGTAAGTAATGCCAACTCTTGAATGAACGGTACCACGGCGTCATTGCAAGGAGGCCTTGGCCGACGAAGCAAACCTGTCCTGCTGCTTGAAACTTGGGGACTGGATCGCCACGTCGCTGCGCTCCTCGCGATGACGGTTGGGGTACGTAAGTCTTTTCATCCACGGGTTGGTATAAGGAAGATTTAAAGGGTCAGCAAAAGCTGGCCTTTTTTTATGTCTGAAGGGTTTTTGTGCGCGCAGCGGCGCAAAATAACGCGTGGGTTCGGAAAGATGAGTTATCTGGAAACTGAAGGGGAAATGGTGGGCGATGGGGGGCTCGAACCCACGACCCGCTGATTAAGAGTCAGCTGCTCTACCAACTGAGCTAATCGCCCGCACCATTCACGGTGTTTCATAGGTGACCATGAAACCTGTCTTTCGGACAGGAGGCGTGTTTATCAGTATCAGGGGGGCAAGTCCAGCCCTTTGTTCAATTTTACCGAAGAAAAAAGGTTAACCTTATTTCGGGTCCATTTTGTTCTGGTCGTAGGTTTGGCGTTGGACGGGGGATTTGTCGGCACTTTTGAAAAACTGGATGACCGAGTGGATCAAATCAAAGCCTTTGCCTTTGTCGATTTCGACTTCGACATGGGCGGTGGCGCGAGAGGTGACCATGCGGCTGGCAAAATCGCGGATGGCGCGCAGCAAGCCTTCACCCGACAAGTGTCGCCATGATTTTATGATTTCGGCGACGCGCGAACGTGGCGCACCGATGCTGTCCATATAGGTGTAAAACTCGCCGCTGATCTCGTCTTGCGAGATCGTTTGCGTGCCGGTTTCGGTTTTTCCGCCCTTTTTCTTTTGACGCTTGTCGGCTTCGTCGGAGTCGATCGGGTTGCCGAACTCGTCAAAGTCGTCTGCGTCAAAGGTTTCGTTGTCTGTCATGCCGCTCTCCTGCCCTATTCCATCATCTTGCCGTCTTTCAGACGCAAGAAACTGGTGTCATAGCCTTCAACCGGTTTGCGGTTTTCCATGCGGATAATCAAAATCTTGTTCGTGCGGTTGAGATAGATGTCCATCTCGTCGGTCGCTTCCCACGCGATGGGATAGGTTGTGCCTGTGTCAAAGATGATTTCAAGCTGGCGGCGGTCAACGTGATAGGCAACCCACAGGGGCGTGGCCTCGAAAGGCTCATCGTGGACGAGACACAATTTCCCGCGCGCATTGACCACAAGACCTATGTTCACAGTAAAGCCTTTAGCTGATTGACAAACAAACACGGCTACAGCGATGGATTTGCCGCTGACCCGCACCTTATCATGAACTCTGGTTCTAAGGAAAGAAAGTTAAAACTCACTGAAGGGAAATGAGAAAGACACAGAGGTGGGGGATCATCAGGAAGCACGGGATGTGCCAAAAATTGGTGCGTCTCGATTTCAAAAATCAGTCATGTCGGCGAAGGGCGACAAGGCCTGGTAAGAAAAAAAGCTTGACATAGGGTTTGGTGTATGGTATTGACACTCCTACGGCGCACTGCGTCCTGAGGGCGGGCGGGAAGCAGGAAGGGCGGGACTAGGGAAGAAGGAGGCAGGGTCAGCGGAAGCTGGCCTTTTTTTGTGGGCGGAAGAGCGGGACTAGGGACTGGGGATGGAAGGACGGGCTCCTTCGTTGCAAGGTGCCTCGCACGATTTCTTCCTTCGTCTTCTGGCACAGCAGACAGCGCAAAGCGCGGGCGGCGTGATGCGGGATCCAGCGGGTTTGGGGAGCAAGAACGTGCGGCGGGTTTCATGGGCGGCGTTGGACTGGACCCCGCATCAAGTGCGGGGTGACGAGGGGTGGTGCAGCGGGACGATGAGGGGCGTGGCGCGGCGGGGTGACGAGGGTGGTGCAGCGGAACGACGAGAGGTTGGCGCAGTGGGGTGACGAGGGGCGTGGCGAGAGAGGACCTCTGCGCTGTGGCGGTGTGGGGCTGCTTTAACCCGAGCTATGGGTTGCGTTCACCGCTATCGTTCTCCACCCCTGGCGGGGGAGAAAGCAAAATCC
>JAQUHK010000177.1 GCA_028683655.1 Alphaproteobacteria bacterium | reverse complement strand
CGCGCAAAAACTCCATGCCGTCCATAACCGGCATATTCCAGTCAAGCAACACGACATCAGGCATCTGTTGCTGGCACACCTCAATGGCCTGCTTACCGTGTTCAGCCTCACCACAGGTAAAGTCAAGTGCTTCAAAAATTTGTCGTGCCACCTTACGAATGACCCGGCTATCGTCAACAATCAAACAGGATTTCATACAAGCCTCTCTTCATCAAAAATGAAGAACTATGCCGCTGTCAGTTCTTCGAGCCTCAACAACCGCTTAACATCCAGAACAATCAACAAGGACTCTTTCAAGCGATAAACGCCGTCCGAAATCTCGCGCCATCTTTCATCAAGCGTGGCAGGCGTTTTTTCATAATCGCTGACCGGCAGGCCCATGACCTCACCGACTTGATCCACGATCAGGCTGTAAAACTCGCCACTGTGATCAACAACGACGCTCATGCTGCGCTCACGGTCTTCACGCGCAGGCAAGCCAAGGCGCGTCCGAACATCAATAGCCGTAACGATACGACCGCGCAGATTAAGCGATCCGGCAACTTCACGCGGTGCCAAGGGAACCCGCGTAATCTTCTGGGGCCCCAAAACGTCCTGAACCTGAAGAACCGGAATCCCGAAGATCTGGTTGTCGATCACCATGGTGACGAACTCACGCGCGCTTGCCCCCTCTCCTGTTGTTGGCAGGGCACTGGCAGTCGTTGCTGGAAGATTATTGTTCTCGGTCATGAACTAACCCTTACGTTACTGAGCGTTTGCTGGAGCGTCGCAAGTAAATCCTCGCGGTTAAACTTGGCGACATAGTCGGTAAAGCCTGCCATGCGGCCCCGTTCAATGTCGCGCGGCGTCGCATGCGAAGAGAGGGCAATGAAGGGGAGCTCGCTCCACTTGCCGCCATCTTTCCTGATGAGAGAAGCAAACTCGAAGCCGCTCATCCCCGGCATTTCGATATCGCTGACGATCACGTCGAACTCCTCGCCCTCCTCGCGGATTTTGAGGGCCTGAGCCGGATTTTCTGCCGTCGTCACCGTATAACCGGCAACGGTCAAAAGCGGTGTAAGCAGATTGCGGAAGAACGGACTGTCGTCGACAAGCAGAATGCGGTGAAGTTTTTCCTCGCCAAACGCCGTATCGCTCTGGACACCGAACCAATCCTGATAGGCTTGGGCGAGATAATACCCCGTATCCACGATGTCGGTCGCCTTGCCTGCGATGATGGCACTGCCCAAATAGCCGGGACGCTGCGCCGAGATATTCACTTCGACATTGTCTTCGATGATGTCAATAATCTCGTCAACGATCAGCCCCATGCTCCGCTCGCGTTCGCTGAAAACCACAATAGGCTGGCTTCCTTCGCTCCGCAACGCGGCCGCGCCGTCAAGCGGCACAAGCGGCATCAGCTTGCCACGATACTGGACAACCGGCTTACCTTCGGAATGCTCGACGGTGGCAAGGTCGACTTCTTCGAGACGCGCCACAAGCGACAGCGGAACGGCCTTGGGCGCATCGCCTCCCGCACGGAACAAAAGCAACGACTGCCGGGTGCCGCCTTGTGCTTGCGAGGCGCGCGTCCGGTGCTTGACCGCCGTATCGCCTGCGGCATGGATTTCACCCGCATGGGCTGCCACCCCGTTGGGGTCGAGGATCATCACCACGCTGCCGTCACCCAAAATGGTGTTACCGGAGAACATGGCAATATTCCGCAGGATCGGTGAAACCGGTTTGACGACAATTTCTTCCGTATCGAACACGCGGTCCACGATGATACCGAAAGTCGAGCTGCCGACCTGAACCACCACGATGAAGGACATTTCCTCGTTGCTCTTTTCCTCGCCGATCTTGAGCGTCCGGCGAAGCGACACCAGCGGCAACAAGCGGTTACGCAAGCGCAAGACCGGCGTGTTGTTGATCCGCTCGACCCTGTATTCGCTTTGCGCCGAGGCATGGACCAGTTCAATAACGCTGATCTGGGGAATGGCAAAACGCTCGCTGGCACACTCGACGATCAGGGCCGAGACAATCGCCAAGGTCAGCGGGATTTTAATCAGGAAGCGCGATCCCTTCCCTTCCGTCGATTGAAGATCGATCGTGCCGCCAATCTTCTCGATGTTCGTTTTGACGACGTCCATTCCGACGCCGCGCCCGGAAACCGCCGTCACCTGTGTGGCCGTCGAGAACCCTGGCTTAAAGATGTATTGCATAATCTGCTGGTCGCTCATCATGGCGACATCATTTTCGCTCGCCATGCCGTTTTGAACGATCTTCGCCTTGATCTTGTTCATCGACAGGCCACGCCCGTCATCCGAAATCTCGATGATGATGTGCCCGCCTTCATGGAAGGCATTCAACAAAACAACGCCCGTCTCCGGCTTGCCCGCCATCATACGATCCGCCGGGCTTTCGATCCCGTGATCGGCAGAATTGCGGACCATGTGAGTCAGCGGATCCTTGATCAGTTCCAGAACCTGACGGTCCAGTTCGGTTTCGGCCCCCATCATTTGAAGGTCGATCTTGCGCCCGAGTTCAAGCGACAAATCGCGCACAATACGCGGCAGTTTAGACCAAGCATTGCCAATCGGCTGCATGCGGGTCTTCATCACGCCTTCCTGAAGTTCCGACGTAACGTGGTTCAGGCGTTGCAGCGGCGCGGCAAACGGGTTGTCCTTTTGCGTACGGGAAATCTGGTTAAGCTGATTGCGGGTTAGCACCAGTTCGCTGGCGATCACCATCAGGTTTTCAAGCTGTTCGACGCTGACGCGAATGGTCTGGGTGGAAACCGCCGATTCCTTGACGGCGTTCTCGGCGGCAGGCCCGCTTGTTTCCTTCTTGGCTGAAGCTGCCGCTGCGGCCGCAGCTTTTTGCTGGGCTTCGAAACTGTTGGCCGTTTCCTCGGCGCGTACCGGTACAAAGCCAAAAGGATCGGACTCGTTGCTTGGCGCGGTGGAAGCTGCCGGAGCGGCAGGTTGTTCGCTTGCCATCTGAGGCGTAGCCCCCTGATCGCCCGCCGAACCGCTTGCAGCCCCTTCCGACTTCTGTTCGTCTTTGCCTTCAGCCAACGCGTTAAGCGCAGCGATCAACTCGCTGTCGTCGCCCGGAGCTTCCGCTTCGGTCTCCTCAAGAACGGACAAAAGCGATTTGATCGTGTCGATCGACCGCAGGATCAGGCTGACCGCATGGGGGGTGACCTGAAGCTGCTTGTCACGGAATTTGCCCAAGACGTTCTCACCGGCATGCGCCACTTTTTCAAGGCGCGGCAGACCAAGAAAGCCGCAGGTTCCCTTGACGGTGTGAACAAGGCGGAAGATGCTGCCGATCAGCTCGGGATCAT
>JAQUHK010000054.1 GCA_028683655.1 Alphaproteobacteria bacterium | reverse complement strand
CGATTTCGGGCGGTCGTTTTTTGGGCAAGGCGAAGGACATAGCGGCGGCAGGGATCAGCCAACTGACGAGCGAAGGCAGGAAAAGGGCAAAGAAATCGACAAAGGGGACAACGCCTTTTTGCCAGACCATTAGCGTCGTGATGTCGCCAAAGGGACTGAACGCGCCGCCCGCATTCGCCGCTACGACAATGTTGATACAGCTTAAAACGATGAAGTTTTTATTATCCTTCCCGACGGCCATGGCGACGGCGGCCAGAACGAGGGCTGTGGTCAGGTTATCGGCGACGGGGGACATGAAGAAGGCAAGGCCGCCGCAAATCCAGAAAAGCGAGCGTAGCGAAAAACCTTTGGACACAAGCTTGGCGCGGAGCGCATCGAACAGGCCGCGATCCTCCATGGTGTTGACGAAGGTCATCGCCGAGAGCAAGAAGAGCATCAACTCGGCATATTCCAACAAGGCATGACGCAGCAGGGTAAGGCCTTCCTCGCTTCGACCCTCATGACCAAAGGCCATCATGACGAAGATCCAGATCAAGCCGGCTCCGACCGTCACGGGCTTTGACTTGCGCAAGTGCAGCTTTTCTTCCAAAAGGACGAAGGCATAGGCGGCGACGAAAATCGCCAGCACAATGCCGGAGATCCATGGAGTCTGCGGGGGGCTAAAGGCTGTCTCGCTGGCCAAAACCGGCAAACTGACCCCTAAAAAGGGAAGGGCAAACAAAAGGAGAAGAAGATAGCGCACGTTGAGACCTCTGTTTTTCCGATCTTGTGCAGGACCATGCCAGAAGCGGACAAGGTTAACAAGAAAAGACAAGCTTTGGCTTGATATTTGTCGTTTTTTGCGGTCATCTACGCACCGGAAGGAAAAGAATCGCCAACGATGTCGTCAAAGCAGGATCAAAGGGTACAGGAGCGTGAAGCCCGCATGGCTGCCGTCTTGCGCGAGAACCTGAGGCGACGCAAAGAGCAGCAGCAGGCGCGCGGTGCCAAGGCTGTCTTGCCAGAGTCCGTAACAGACAAGGAAGAGTGACATATGCCCGTTATGCCCGACCACTGGATCCGCCAGCAAGCCCAAGAGCACCAGATGATTTCCCCTTTCGTGGAAAAACAAAAGCGCGATGGTGTGATTTCCTATGGCTTGTCTTCCTATGGTTATGACGCGCGGGTCGCGGACGATTTCAAGATTTTCACGAATGTCGATAACGCGATCGTGGACCCCAAACAGTTTTCTGAATCCAGTTTTGTGACGCGCACCACCGATGTGTGCGTGATCCCGCCGCATTCCTTTGTGCTGGCGCGGACGGTGGAATATTTCAAAATACCGCGTGATGTGCTGGTGATTTGCCTTGGCAAATCCACCTATGCCCGCTGCGGACTGATCGTCAATGTCACGCCGCTGGAGCCGGAATGGGAGGGGCATGTGACGCTGGAGATTTCCAACACTACGCCGCTTCCGGCGCGTGTCTATGCGAACGAAGGCCTCTGCCAGTTCCTCTTCTTAAAAGGCGACAGCCCTTGCGAGATTTCCTATGCCGACAAAGCTGGGAAATATATGGGACAGGTAGGCGTGACGCTGCCGAGAATGTAAAAGGGAGCATTTGGCATTTAGGGGGGGCTTCACGGACTCCTCACAAATCTAGGCCTATCTCGCTTATAAACGGCTCTATGCCGTCATTGCGAGGAGGCCTTGGCCGACGAAGCAATCCAGTCCTCCTGCTGGAAACCTTGGGACCTGCCTACGCTGATTCCAGCTTCGGCAAGGCAGGCTGGATCGCCACGTCGCTGCGCTCCTCGCGATGACGGCAGGGGCTGGACTTTTGGGGGAGGGTAAAATATGCAGGGTGTTTATAGGCATTATAAGGGAAAAGAATATGAGGTCGTGGACGTTGCCAAACACAGCGAGACGCTGGAAGAAATGGTTGTCTATAAGGCCCTGTATGGTGAGGGAGCCCTGTGGGTTCGCTCAAAGGCAATGTTTATCGAGGATGTAACGCTGCCCGATGGAACAAAGGTTCCACGTTTTATGAAAACGGCATAACAACATTTGGCATACGCCCCCCCTAAATGCCAAATGCAAAATGCCATATGCTTAGGATAAAAAATGGACCAAATGCTTATTCGCGGCGGTACGCCGCTTGTTGGAAAAATCCAGATCAGTGGCGCGAAGAATGCGGCCCTGCCGCTTTTGACGGCGTGCTTGCTGACGGACGAGACGTTGACGCTTTCCAATGTGCCGCAGCTCGCGGATATTGCGGGCATGGCCAACCTATTGGGCCAGCATGGTATCGAGATCGGGCTGAACGCGGCCTCGGGCAACGGGCATACGCTTGATCTGAAGGCTTATAACCTGACCAGTACGACTGCGCCCTATGAGTTGGTGCGCAAGATGCGGGCGAGCATTCTGGTGCTGGGGCCGCTTTTAGCGCGGGCGCGTCAGGCCAAGGTTTCCCTGCCGGGTGGCTGCGCCATCGGGACGCGGCCTGTCGATTTGCATATCAAGGCCCTGCAAAAGATGGGTGCGGACATCACGATTGAGGAAGGCTATATCAACGCGATGGCCCCACAGGGGCTTCATGGCGCGGAAATTGTGTTTCCGGTTGTGACCGTGACGGGGACAGAGAATGTGTTGATGGCGGCAACCCTTGCCAAGGGCGAGACGGTTCTTGTCAACGCCGCGCGTGAGCCAGAGATTGGCGATCTGGCCCGCTGCCTTGTGGCGATGGGGGCGGAGATTGACGGGATCGGCACGGACCGGCTCACCATTCAAGGCAAGGATCGCCTGCATGCCGCCACGCACAGTGTGATTGCCGATCGGATCGAGGCGGGCACTTTCGCCATCGCTGCGGCGATCACCAACGGCGATCTGGAACTTGTGGGCGCACGCAAAGATTGCTTGAAGAACTTTTTGGACGTGCTCAGTCGTGCTGGCGTTTTGGTCGAGGAAGTGGAAAACGGCCTGCGCGTACGTCGTCAGGAACCGCAGCTTACCGGCGTGGATGTGATGACCGAGCCTTTCCCCGGTTTCCCGACGGATTTGCAGGCTCAGGTCATGGCGTTGATGTGTGTGGCCGAAGGCGCGGCGATGATTACCGAGACGATCTTCGAAAACCGCTTCATGCATGTGCCAGAGCTGGCGCGAATGGGTGCGAATATCACCGTCCATGGCTCGTCCGCCATGGTGCGCGGGGTCAAAAAGCTGAAAGGCGCGCCCGTGATGGCGACGGACTTGCGGGCCTCTGTGTCGCTGGCCTTGGCTGGCTTAGCGGCTGAAGGAGAAACGGTTCTTAGCCGCCTGTATCATCTGGATCGCGGCTATGAACGCCTTGAAGAAAAGCTGGGAGCCTGCGGTGCCGATATAAGGCGCGTGAAGGCGGCAGCGTAAAAAAGAAGAGAGGGCTGTTAGGGGGCCCTCTTACTTCTGTGTCTTTCTTATCCCACCAATCCCATCTGGGCGTCGGGTTGGAGGCGGTGGAGCAGCGTTTGGTCCAGATAATCCTCGACATGCGTGGCCAGATCGTCGATCTGGTTGGTGAAGAAATGGCCTGCGCCCGGAATGACGCGATAGTCCAGATGGATGCCGCGCTGGTGCGACAGTTTGGTGACCAGTTTCGAGACGAAGGGCTCAGGCACAATCTCGTCCGCCTCGCCGTGCAGGATCAGGCCTGACGACGGGCAGGGCGCGAGGAAAGAAAAGTCCAGCATATTGGCGGGCGGGGCGACCGAGATAAAGGACTCGATCTCGGGACGACGCATCAAAAGCTGCATCCCGATCCATGCGCCAAAGGAAAAACCGGCCACCCACACGCTGCGGGCGTTGGGGTTGAGGGTTTGCAGCCAATCAAGAGCCGACGCGGCATCGCTCAGCTCGCCCTCGCCACGGTCATAGACGCCTTGGCTGCGGCCTACGCCACGGAAATTGAAGCGAAGGGTGGAAAAATCGCGCTCGGCAAAGGCCGAGAACAGGGAATAAACAACCTTGTTGTTCATCGTGCCGCCGTGCTGGGGATGCGGATGCAGGATCAAGGCGATCGGCGCCGTGGGGGATTTCCCCGGCGTGTAACGACCTTCAAGACGCCCCTCGGGGCCCGCAAACAAGACTTCAGGCATGTTTTTCCACCAATAAAAATAAGGTTCTAACACATACTTAGCATAGTTGCGGGGGTGAAATGCAAGGGTCTTGACAAATTATTTCGTTGCAGCGATAGTCCGCCCCCTTGTCAGGATACATAGTGACGAAAAAACAATGGGTTAGTTACGCTGTTGCAATTAGTCTGTGAAAAAAGCTGTAAAAAAAATGTTTTTTTCCTTGGAAAAGCCACAAAGTCAGACCAGAATAGTACACGTTATCTCGACTCAACCGAAAACAAGAAAAGAAAGGAGGTAGATCGGATGCGAATCAGTACGAAAGGCCGTCATGCCGTTATGGCAATGGTGGATTTAGCCTGTCATGGTGGAGAGAAGCCGGTTCCACTGGCCGATGTCGCGCAACGACAGAAGATATCTTTATCGTATTTGGAGCAGCTGGTTGCCAAACTCAAGAAGAATGGCCTCGTCAAAAGCATGCGTGGACCCGGTGGCGGTTACCTGCTTGCCATCAGCCCTGAGGCGATGACCGTTCACCAAATTGTGATGGCTGTCGACACCATGCCCGCCAAGGAGAAGGAAGCTGGCGATGCGCAATCTGCGCGCAAGCTGACCGACCATCTCTGGCAGAGCATGAACGTCGAAGTTCAGAAGTTCTTGAAGTCTGTGACCCTTGCGGCGGTCGTTCAGCGTAAAATCTGATCGGTTGCCTCCCTTTAAACGCGCCCCCCTTTAAGGGAGGGCGCGTTTAAATTTTTCGTACGCCGCGTGCGATTCGGGTTATAAGGGATGTGATACTAGTGGCCCTATAGAAATGACTCACGAGCCGACCCTCCTACGTCATCGCGAGGAGCGGAGCGACGCGGCGATCCAGACCCCAAGTTTCAAGCAGCAGGACTGGATTGCTTCGTCGGCCAAGGCCTCCTCGCAATGACGCAGAGGGTGTTTTCGTAGGGCCGTTGGTATGAGTTTCATCGCGAGGACCCTCCATGGACGATAATGTTATCGAGTTTAACGAGTTTACGGCACCTACCTCTTGCACCAACAGCGAGGTCTGTTGTTGGCTTTGCCAGAGGGGGACGTCTTTGCGTGCGCTTTTTTGCCAGCATTGCGGGTCGATCCAGCCGGTACGGGCCTTGGATCATTTTTCACGGCTGGGGCTGGAACGCCGGATCGACATTGATTCCGCCCTTTTGGAACGTCGGTATAACAGCCTGAAAAAGGCCCTTGATCCCGCTCGTTTTGCCATTCGGGGTCTCGGCGAACGCGGCCATGCCGCCAAGCAATATAAAGCATTAGAGGAAGCCTATGACACGCTGCGCGAACCCTTGCGGCGCGGGCGTTACTGGCTGGCGTTGCACGAGCGCGAGGTCAAGGAAGCCGAGGGCTCCAACCCGATGGTGGCCGAGCTTCGCGCCGAGCTTGAGGGGGCCAGCCTGCCGCCCCAGTGCGATCGTATCGCCCATAAAGCAGGCACGGCGATGGAGCAGGGGATTGTCAGCCTGATGCAGGCCTTGCGCAGCCAGAACTGGCAATTGGCCAATGCTATTTTGATGGAAGTTGACGGGCTTGAAAACCTGATGGACGATGTGCGCGGACGCAGGACGTCGCTGGCCTTGACGGCGGCTCCTTCTTCCGATGAGGATGTAACGCGCATCAAGTGAACAGGAGACGGGATGTTTCGTTTGATCAAGAATGTTCTGATTACGGTCATAGCTCTTTATATCGGCATTTTGGCTTATTACACTTATAATCAGCGGGATATCCTTTATCATCCGACGGCGCGTTATGTTTCGCCGTTGGATGCGGAGGCTTCCGTCCTTTACGAAGAATTTTCCGTCAAAACCGAGGATGGTCTGCCCCTTAAAGGATGGTATGCGCCCGCCACGCGGCGCAATTTGACACTCGTCTTTTTCCATGGCAATGCCGACAGCGTGTCCAGCAGCGCACCTCTGATGCAGCCTTATCTTGAGGCCGGATACGGCGTTGTGCTGGCGGAATATCGCGGCTTCAGCGGCCAGCCGGGCACGCCGGACGAAAGCGGGCTTTACCGTGACGGGCGGGCTTTTATCTCGACCTTGTTCGATAAGGGCGTTGATATGAACGCGGTCGTCTTTATGGGGCATTCGCTGGGGACCGGTGTTGCTGTGCAACTGGCGCGCGAGTTTCATCCGGTGGGCGTCGTTCTTTTCGCGCCGTTTTTGTCGGCGCCGAAAGTGGCCGCCAAAATGTTCCCCTATTTTCCTACCGAGTTTCTTGTGTTCGACCGCTTTGCCAACGAAGACAAAGTTGCGGGGATTCAGACCCCGTTGTTGGTTTTGCATGGGGATCGGGACAAGGTTGTGCCGCTCACACAGGGGCAAAAGCTTTTCGACAAGGCGCAAGAGCCCAAGCGGATGGAAATCCTCTCCGGCTTTGGCCACAGCGACCTTTTCGATGAAGCCGCGCCTACCGTTCTCGACTGGCTGCCCACGCTTGAGAAGAAATCCTGATCGTTTCGTTTTTTAGAAGGGGCCTGTCTGGTTGATCCACGGCGCGATGTCTTGTTTGGCGCGGGCGGTGTAGGCCAGTTTGCGGTCGCGGCCACTTTTTACTTTTGTGATGGGCGGGAAGAGGCTGAAATTCACGTTCATCGGCTGGAAGGTCTGGCTTTCCGCTTCGCCCGTGACATGGGTGAGCAGCGCACCGAGCGCGGTGGTGCGCGGCGGCGGGGACAGGGGCGTGCCTTTCCTGTCGGCAGCGGCGTAGAGACCGGCAAGCAGGCCCATGGATGCGGATTCGATATAGCCCTCAACGCCCATAACCTGCCCTGCGAAGCGCAGATGAGGGCGAGCTTTCAGGCGGAGCGAGGAATCCAGCAAGAGCGGGCTGTTGATGAAGGTATTGCGGTGAATGCCGCCAAGCCGTGCGAAGACCGCGTTCTCTAGGCCGGGGATCATGCGAAAAACGCGTTCCTGTGCGCCATAGGTCATCTTGGTTTGAAACCCGACGATATTCCACATCGTCCCCAGCGCGTTGTCTTGGCGCAGTTGCACGATGGCATAGGATTTCTCGCTGCGGTGCGGATTGGTGAGGCCGACCGGTTTCATGGGGCCATAGCGCAGCGTTTCAATGCCGCGCGAGGCCATCACTTCGATGGGCAAACAGCCCTCGAAATAGGGCGTGTTCTTTTCCCACGCCTTGAACTCGATTTTATCGGCGGCCAACAGGGCGGCGATGAAGGCTTCGTACTGCGTCTTGTCCATCGCGCAGTTGATATAGTCCGTGCCGTCGCCTTTGTCATAACGCGACTGCATCCATGCTTTACTCATGTCGATGCTCTCGCGCGCGACAATCGGGGCGATGGCGTCGAAGAAATGCAGGGATTCCGCTCCCGTTGCCGCGCCGATGGAAGATGCCAGCGCATCGGAAGTCAGCGGGCCTGTGGCAATGATGAACAGGTCATCGGGGTCAGCAGCTTCCGGCAGCGTTGAGACTTCTTCCGCCACGCGTGTGACGAGCGGATGGGCTTCCAGCGTGCGGGTGATTTCTTGCGCGAACAAATCTCGGTCCACGGCCAAGGCACCACCCGCAGGGACTTTGTGCTTGTCGGCGGCTTGCATGACCAGCGAGCCGAGACGGCGCATCTCGTCATGCAAAAGACCGACGGCGTTATAGTCGGAATCATCGGAGCGCAGAGAGTTGGAGCAAACCAGCTCGGCCAAATGATCGCTTTCATGTGCGGGCGAACTTTGCACAGGGCGCATTTCATGCAAGACGACGGGAACACCGCGCCGCGCAAGTTGCCACGCAGCTTCACTTCCGGCCAGACCGCCGCCAATCACATGAACTGGTTTCATGATAAAATCTCTAACTTTCTACGTAATCCGAGGGGGCAAATGGCGTAATATAGAAAATGATACCAATTCGTCATCGCGAGGAGGCCATCGGCCGACGTGGTGATCCAGACACTCTGCGAATAATACCGCCCGCCCGATGAAATGACTCGCGAGTCGCGCCGTCTTCGTCATTGCGAGCGACCGCAGGGAGCGCGGCAATCCAGTCCTCCTGCTGGAAACTTTTGGGGACTGGATCGCCACGTCGCTGCGCTCCTCGCGATGACGTAGCGGGTGTTTTCATTGGGCCGTTGGTATAAGGGTTCAGTTGAGTTGCTTCTCCTGAACATCGCTGGATTGCCGCGTCGCTGCGCTCCTCGCAATGACGCTGGAGGGGGGGGGCGCCGTTGTCTTACTCTTTGACGTCGGCGGCGACCTGCATCTTCACGATCTTGGTTGGGGCATCGACCTTGCCGTTGTTCAGGCGCGAACCGGCTTTGATCTTGTCCACGGCTTCCATGCCGTCCACGACATTACCCCAGACGGTGTATTGGCCGTCAAGGAACGAGGCATCGTCAAAGCAGATGAAGAACTGGCTGTCCCCTGAATCGGGGCTCGCGGCGCGGGCCATGGAGACGGTGCCGCGCACATGCGGAGCCTTGCTGAACTCGGCCTTCAGCTTCTGGCCTGATCCGCCAGTGCCGTCGCCGCGCGGGTCGCCCGTCTGGGCCATGAAGCCCGGGATAACGCGGTGGAAGCTCAGGCTGTTGTAAAAGCCTTCGCGGGTCAATTCTTTGATGCGCTTGACGTGGCCCAGCGCAAGATCGGGACGAAGCTGGATCGTCACGCGGCCATCGGGAAGGTCAAGATAGAGGGTGTTTTCAGGATCGAGAACGGGTTTGGCATCTGCGGGGCTGGACATAAGGGCTACTCCGATAAAAAGGGCGGTCAGAAGGACTCGTAGGTTTTTCAACATGTGCGCACCTCTTGGTTGAAGGGTGCTTGTTTGTATCGTTTTTGCGCCGTGAGGGGAAGGGGAAAGATTGAGGTGTCTTTGCCTTTGCCTATGCAGTTAATACCCTTTGACTATAGTATCCTAATAGTATATTATAGTCCTCTTATGATTAGAAACTTTAAGAAGCGAAATCCGGCTGCGGATATTTTTCATGGCTCCTTTGTCAAAGGGATTGACCGGGCGGTCCAGCGTCGGGCGCACATGAAATTGTTGGCCCTTCACTATGCTGTGCGCTTGGAGGACCTTCGTATTCCTGCTGGCAATAATCTTGAGGCCCTTAAAGGAGATCGGCAGGGACAGAGTAGTATCCGTGTTAACGACCGTTGGCGTCTTTGCTTTTACTGGAGGGACGGCGGCGCAGATGAAGTCGAGTTTGTGGATTATCATTAGGGGAGGATGTTATGGCGCGTAAAAGAGATATTCAACCGGTCCATCCGGGCACGTTGTTGCTTGAGGAGTTTCTTCAACCCTCCGGTCTTTCTCAGTATCGTTTGGCTAAGGATACCGGCCTTTCACCTATTCAGGTGAGCCTGATCGTCAGAGGAAAACGTGCTGTCACCGCAGAAACAGCTTTGCGACTTGGCCGCTTTTTTGGCATGTCCCCTGATTTCTGGATGAATGCACAGGCGCATTACGATTTGCTTGTCGCCGAAACCAAATGGTCGCGCGTTGTTGAACGTGAAGTAACGCCGTTTGAAACGAGCCTTTGAATAAAGCTACTCTGTTGACAGGCCGCCGATGTTTTTGAGGTAGAAGCGGAAGAGGATGGACTCGCCCGCTTTGACGTCGAGGCGGTTGGTGTAGTCTTTTTTCGCCGTGATCCCCGTGGTGAAGCATTCATCTTGATAGGTCAGGTTGATGCCCGAATCGCGCGCGCCGGGTTCGGGGTCGAGGGCTTCGCGGTGCGAGGCCCCGATGTGCCAGTATTTGGCAAAGGACGAGTTGAACCCGAAGGTGACTTCTTCAAGTTGTTCGACAACATTCGTCGAGCTGTCATATTTTTCGACCGACAAAAAGTTGGCGAAGGGCTGGAAGAGGCTGGGCCCGACGGCGGCTTGTAATTCCTGCCGAGAGAAATCAAGATCATGCTGGTCGATGCGGAAGCCATAGCTGACCGATGCCCATGGCGCGGGGACGAGGTCGAGACGCCCGACATAATCGGACAGACGGCGGCTGAGCCCCGTGGTTTCGTCGAAGGAATCGTCTTGCTTGGTGCGGAAGACCTGCCCCGCGACCATATCCAGTTTGGCTCCGCTGTTGGAAATCAACGCATGGCGCAGACCATAGGCTATGCGCGTCCCGCCTTCGACCTTGTCGGTGCCGGTAAAGCGGTTGGGAGAGAAAAGGTTCGTCTCGTCAAACTCGGTGTCGATGCTGTCTTCGTTGGGCAGAAGGGTGCTTTGCGCCACGCGCGGGGCCGCGGACAGGACGGCGATGGGCTCAAGGATTTGTTGATAGCCATCGCCGTTGCGGCCCAAGGGATAGCGAAGCGAGACATTGCCTTGGGCGAAGGGACGGGTGCGCGTGACGCTGGAAAAGCTGGAGCCCAACGCGACGTTCGGATCTGGCACATTGTCGGCCCAATACCCGTCGGCCCGCGCCTGCGCGGAGACGGTTGTCAGGAAACCTGTTTGCGAGACGAATTGCCGCTCCCACCCCGTATCGACCGAAAGGCGGCGCGTGCTTGGACCCTGCTGGTCAAGGGCTACATCGCGCGAACGCGAGGTGACGAGCAGGCTGCTGTTTAGTGACCAACGACCGCCCAGCGTTTTGTTTGGCTCACCAAACGCGCTGTAGCGGAGTTCTGGCGCGACGACGGGCTCCGCCAACTGATCGCCCGGGCGTAAATCTTCGAAATAGTAGGTGTTGACGGCGGTATAGCTCCGGCCCTTGAACCGCTCGGCATAGGCGCGGTTGACCAGCACGTCATCCGACGCAATGCTGTAGCGTTTGAGATAGCTTTTATCGGTGGTCAGCGCGATGTTGGTCCCCGCGCGCCATGTGTTGCTGAGGTCAAAGCGCGTCGTGCCAAACACATGGCCGCGAAATGTCTGGCCCTTATCCACGCCGTCTTCGTCGATCAGGTCGGCCTGAGTGAAGCTGCCGTCCCATTTCATGTCGCCATAGACAAAGCGGTGTCGCCATTCCGCATCGAGCTGCGCTTTGTCCGTTGTGCTGAAGGTCGGCGTGACGACAAGGTCGCTGTTGGGCGCGATGTCGATATAGTAGGGCGTGCGCGCAAAGGTGCCCAGCGTTTTGTCCATCCCGCCTGACGGAGCCAGAAAACCCTGACGCCGTTTGACAGTCGAATCGGGATGCGAGAAATACGGCGTGTAGAAAACGGGGATGCCCGAAAACTCAAGCGTCGCGTCGCGATAGATCACGTCTTTCTTCTCGCTGTCATGCGTGATGCGCGCGCCCTTCATCTGCCACAGCGGCGGCTTGCTCGGGTCGCTTTCGCATAAGTTACAGGAGGAATACACACCGTGATCGGCGATGAGATAGCGCCCTTCATAGCGTTGCGCGTCGAGCGCGACGAGGCGGGAATTGTCGGGGAACAGCATCCCGACTTTGTCGATGAAGCCTTGTTTGACGTCGGAGGTCAGCTCCATCTTCTCGGCATACAGGATCGGGCCGTTCGCTTCGGTCAGGGCGACATGGCCCGTGGCGACGACGACGTCGGTGGCTTTGGTGTAGGTGACTTTGTCCGCCCGCACGACTTGGTGTCCCATCGCGACTTCGACATTGCCCGTCGCCGTGATCACGCCGCTCTCGTCGTCATAGGCCATGGAGTCGGCTTGCAGCAGAGGGGTTGGCTTTTCCGTTTCCTTGGCCGAGGCGGGAGCGCAAGCCAGCGCAACCAGCACAGCCAAGAGGCTGGCGGTCAGGTTCAAGCGGGCTTTGCGGCGGGTATTCGTTTCCATCACGTCAGGAATGCCAGAGTCGCGGGTGCAGGACAAGGCTGCTGTTCTTTCCTGTATCGGACAGAAGAGGTTGATTCTTTGTTAACTTTCGTGGAAGAGGTGGATAGGCGTTAGGAAAGTTCGCTGTTTGTAGCATAAAGTGCTTGACATGGGGGCTGGCTTGTGCTATTGACACTCCTACGGCGTGTTGCGCCCCGAGGGCGGCGGGGACGGCAAGCCGATAACAGGCAACCCTTCCTTGGCAGGAAGGGTTTTTTTATGGGCTGGTCATGCGTCGAGGGCGGACGACGCAGTCTGGTTTAGCAAGTATATCTACCTCTCCCGTCAGGGGAGAGGGGGGAGAAAAGGCGGCTTACGACGATCTTTTGGCGACGGTGCGGGGGCGGCGCAGGAAGGCCGGAAGCGAGTCGCCGAAGGCATGGGGCCCTTCGGGCGCGTCGTGACTCGTCACGACACTTGCCGGGGTGCTGTCGGGATGGGGCACAGGGCGCGGCGAGACATAGACTTCGCCGGTGCTTTTTTGGTAGCGCGGCTTGCTTTCGTCGCGCGGTCGGCGGCCTCGCGGGGTGCGGGCAGGCGACGATGCCGACGAAGGACGGGCGCGGCGGCTTTGGGCCATATCCGGTTCAGGCAGGCCATCGATGGTGCCGCGCTGGATCTCTTTTTTGATGAGGGTTTCGATTGCGGTGATGAGCTTGGCCTCATCGGGCGTGACGAGAGTCACGGCAGTGCCGGTCTTTCCGGCGCGTCCGGTTCGACCAATGCGGTGAATATAGTCCTCGGCATTAAACGGGACGTCGAAGTTGAAGACGTGCGAGACGTCGGCGATATCGAGGCCCCGGGCCGCGACATCGGAGCAGACCAGAAGCGAGATGGAGCCGCTTTTGAACGAATCCAGCGTCTCGGTTCGGGTGGATTGATCCAGATCGCCGTGCAGAGCTCCGGCATTGAAGCCATGCTTGGCCAGTGACTTTTGCAGCAGGGCGACATCGCGCTTGCGATTGCAGAAGATGAAGGCGTTGAGCACATCTTCTTGGCGGAGAAGGTGGCGTAGGGCCTCGCGCTTTTGCCAGTCGTTGCCTGATGGCAGGTCGATCAGCGAGTGGTTGATCGTGACGCTGGCGGAGCTTGGCGGCGAGACGGTAACTTCTTTGGGGTTGCTGAGGAATTTGTTCGCCAGCTTGCGAATTTCAGGCGGCATGGTGGCCGAGAAAAGGAGCGTTTGACGCATCGCTGGCAAGCGGCCCGCGATCTTTTCGATATCGGGGATAAAACCCATATCGAGCATCCGGTCCGCTTCGTCGATGACGAAAATCTTGATGTCGTTGGGCATGATCCGCCCGCGCTCGAACAGGTCGATCAGGCGACCCGGCGTGGCGATCAGCAGATCGACGCCACGTTCAAGGTTCTTGATTTGCGGCTCCATATTCTCGCCGCCGATCAGAAGGGCCATGCTCAGGCCCGGGTGGTATTTGCCGTACAGTTTGAAATTGTCGGCGACCTGCGTGGCAAGCTCGCGCGTGGGCTCAAGGATCAGGGAGCGCGGCATCCTCGCCCGCGCCCGTCCGCTGGCCATCATTTCGATCATCGGCAGCGTGAAGCTGGCGGTTTTGCCCGTACCCGTCTGGGCGCAACCCAAGACGTCGCGCATTTGCAGGACGTAGGGGATGGCTTGTTCTTGAATCGGTGTGGGGGTCGTGTAACCAACATCGTCAATTGCCTTGAGGATGTTGTCGTTGAGCCCTAGCTCGGTAAATGTGGTCACGTTTTCCGTTTTACTCTTTTTTACAGTCTTTTTTCCTGACCCGTTCATAGGCTTTTTCTTGGGGGAAAGCAATGGCGAAGTAAAAAGGGGGTGGAGGGGGCCTTGTTAACCATGCGGAGGGCCTTTACTTTCTCTCCCGCCAAGGGAGAGGGAAGAAAAAGGATAGCATAGCTTTGGGTTCCGCAGGTGATTGCCCTGTTAAGCAATCGGCAGGCTGAAGGCGAGGGTGGCGCCGCCTTCGGCGCGGCTTTCGGCCCAGATGCGGCCTTCGTGCAGGCGGACGAGGCCTGCCGCGATGGCTAGGCCAACGGCATCAAGGTTCTCGCCGCCTTGAGTCGCTGTCGAGAGCAGGTGGTCAAAGATTTTTTGCTGGCCCTCTTTGGGCAGGTCGGTGCCCTGATCGGTGATCGAGACGATGATCTCG
This sequence comes from Alphaproteobacteria bacterium, assembly GCA_028683655.1. Taxonomy (GTDB): domain Bacteria; phylum Pseudomonadota; class Alphaproteobacteria; order UBA9219; family UBA9219; genus UBA8914. The sequence continues at coordinate 57 of JAQUHK010000054.1, read as the reverse complement.
CTGTCCTGCCGGTTGGCTTGGATTAGGATCACTCCCCCTGCGGGCGAGGTGTCGATG
>JAQUHK010000053.1 GCA_028683655.1 Alphaproteobacteria bacterium | reverse complement strand
TTCCGATCTATCCGTCGGCAGCCGAACTGTCAGTCGGCGCGCATGTGGGTCTCATGCTAGCGTAAAGCTATTATCCCGAACCGGATATTAGCAGGACTTCATGAAATCTCAAGGGAAATTGAGAGTTTTGTTATCTCTCATTAACCTTGTCCAAAATTATCCAGCTATGTCCGATAACGTTCAGCTTGCCTTAGAAGTCGGTTTCTTTTCCTTTTCGTTGCGGCTTATTTTGTTCCGAAACGAAGCGGGACAACCTTTTCCTCGGTGCGAACGCTGTCTAGGAAATCGGCCCAATCCTGCATCATGACTTTTCGTTCCATGAGATAGTCCGCCCGATTATAGGCGGCTCGGACTTGGTTCTGATCCGTATGGGCAAGCTGTTTTTCGATCACGTCAGGATGATACTTGCGCTGCTCATTCAAGATCGTGCTCGCGAGAGAGCGGAAGCCGTGCCCCGTCATGCGCCCACTATATCCCATGCGCCGCAGCGCGGTCAGAATTGCGCCGTTGCTCATGTGTTTGTCGAAGTTGGCGTGTTTATAGAAAACAAACTCGCGCCCACCTGTCAGCCTTTTCAGATCATCCAAGACGGCAATCGTTTGACGCGCAAGCGGGACGACATGGGGCCGCTTCATTTTCATGCGGTCGGCGGGGATGCGCCATTCGTTGCGATCCCAATCAAATTCATCCCAACGTGCGCCCATCAACTCATTTGTTCGCACGAAAGTCAGAGCCATCAGCTTTATGGAAAGCTGAACCATGTTGTCGCCGTCATAGGCATCAATCGCCGTTAAAAGCTCTTTCAATTCCGAAGGCGGGATGCAGGAATAGTTTTGAGTTTGAGCAAACGAAAGCACGTCGCGCAAGTCGGCGGCTGGATTGTGGACGATATGCCCACGCCGGACGGCATAGCGAAACACTTGCTGGACGATATGTTTGACGCGGTGCGCGGTTTCCACGATCCCGCGTTGCTCGACGGTTTCAAGACAGGTCACAATCTCAAGCGTTGTTATGTCCTGAATGGGGCGTGCGCCCATCGTGGGGAAGGCATAAAGCTCAAGCCGTCGCAAGGAGCGTATCTTATGCACCTCGGTCGCCTTGCGAACATCCAGCCAGCGACGCGCCACGCTTTCAAAGCTGTTCTCAGTCGCGGCGGCTAGGGCTGCGGCTTGCTTGGTCGCCGCCGTGTGCCGTTCTTCTATCGGGTCAAGGTTTTGAAGAACGAGCTTTCGGGCTTCATCCCGTTTCTGGCGTGCCTCAGCCAAGGACAGGAGGGGATAGGGGCCAAGGCCCATGATCCGCCTTTTGCCGTTTGAGGTATAGCGGAACCGCCAGAGCTTAGAGCCAATGGGCTTGATAAGGATATGAAGCCCATCCTCGTCATAAATTGAATATTCTTTGTCTCTGGGTTGAGCGTTTTTGATTTTTGCATCTGATAGTTTCATTGTCCGACCTTTCCGAGTGACCAAATGGGTGGCCGTTCAAGGCGCCATTTAGTGAAACGATGTCGGATTGTAATGAACCTACTGAAGGTAGAAAATCCAGCTTTTGAGCCATTTTTAGAACATCACGGGATGTCTCAAAATAACCTAATGGAGGCACGGGCCGGAATCGAACCGGCATTGACGGATTTGCAGTCCGCTACATAGCCATTCTGCCACCGCGCCAACGGGGAAGGAGGGGAGGCCGAAAGATCGGGGCCCCTTTTTGCTTGGGAAAAGACCGGTATTTGTCGGGCTTTCGGCTCAAGCGTCGCGCACCATAGAGCATTTTCCCCAGAAAGGGAATCAAAAATATGGGATTGGGCCCTTTTCGTTGTTTTGCTGGTTGAGCCTTGGTCGGAAAAAGAGGGGGAGGCTGGTTTAGCGGGAAATTAAGCGGGCGTAGAAAGGGGGGGCATTACAGGAGGAGAGTGGGTATTGCGGGGCGGCGGGGGGCCTTTTTCGCCAAGATGGGGGTTGCATTAACCAAAGAAGTGGAGGATTCTCGTTCGTGTTTGGCGTGAGGGGAGCGCACCGTCCTCTGGCTTGTTCCTGCAAAGGGGTTTGATCGCATGTGCCGGTTTTTCTTGTTTCTTGGGGTTGTGACCATGATTAGTTTCGGTGGTTTATTTGGCGGATGGGGCGCGTATGCGGCCGATATTCCATCTGTGGATGCCTTGACGCTTGAGTCGCAACTGTCGGGGCAGAATCCGCCGCTCGTTCTTGATGTGCGCGAGCCGATGGAGACGTCTTTCGGCACGATTCAGGGGGCGACGTTGATTCCGCTCAGCTCTTTGGAAAGTCGGTTGAGCGAGCTGCCCAAGGATCGTTTGATTGCCGTTTATTGCCGCTCTGGTAACCGCAGCTTGCGTGCCGCGTCGATCCTGAAAGGCAATGGCTTTACCCTGATTGAGAACTTGTCCGGCGGCATGAACGCATGGACCAGTAAGTGCGCCAGCAGTAAGACCTTCTGTTGAGCGGGCTGTGCTGCATCATCAGCTCGTGAATGAGCGGTGACATGGTAAGCCCCCCTCCCTAACCCTGCCCGCGAGGGGGAGGGGACTTTGGGGTCGTTTTCAGTGGGGAGTCTTTTTATCGGGCTGCTGCCTTACACGTTGCTTACGGCGTGACGCTCAGCACATCGTCCATGGTATAGAAACCGGCGGGCTGTTTGGCGAGCCAGAGGGCTCCTTCAACCGCGCCTCGGGCGAAGACGCGGCGGTCGGTGACTTGATGCTCGATCTTGATCGTCTCGCCTTGTCCGGCGAAGAGGATTTCATGGATGCCGACAATCGAGCCCGCGCGGATGCTGGCATAGGCGGGCGTGGTTTTGTCGTCGGTAGCGTCGGTGATCGCGGCCCCGAGCGTCAGAGCCGTTCCCGATGGCGCATCTTTTTTCCAACGATGATGCTTGTCGAAGATCGAGACGTCATAGTCATGCCCTTTCAAAAGTTGGGCGGCGAGGGCGGCCAGCTTTTTGGTGACGATCAGCGACAGGCTGGTGTTTGCGGCGTAAAGAACCGGAACTTGCTGGCTGATGCCGCGCAGCTCCCCGACGGTTTCCTCGCTAAGCCCCGTTGTGCCGCAGAAAAAGGGCTTACCATGGGCGGCAGCCTGCGTGGCAAAATGAGCCGTGGCTGACGCATGGGAAAAATCTATGACAGCATCGCATTTGGGAAAAAGATGGGACGGATCGTTGGTGATCAGGTGGTCTTTTTCCGGTGCGGCGATACAGGGTGTGGGGACGTGATTGCGCACGATCCCGCCCGCCAGACAGGCCTCGGCGTGGGACAAAATGGTTTCGGCGATGGCTTGTCCCATGCGGCCCGAAAAACCGGTGATGCCAAGCGAGGTAATCATAGGTAATCCTTGGCCAGAATTTCGGCGATTTGCACGGCGTTCAGGGCCGCGCCTTTGCGCAGGTTGTCGCTGACGATCCACAGGTTCAGGCCATTGTCCACGGTGCTGTCCTCACGGATGCGGCTGACAAAAACGGAGTCTTCTCCGGCGCATTCGGCGGGCGTTACAAAGCCATCCTCGTGCTTGTGATCGACGACCGAAACGCCCTTGGCCTTTTTCAAAAGCTCACGCGCTTTGGCGGCGGACATATCGCCTTCAAACTCGACATTTACGGATTCGGCGTGACCGATAAAGACTGGCACGCGCACCGCTGTGGCTGTGACTTTGATCTTGGGGTCGAGGATTTTCTTGGTCTCGACCACCATCTTCCATTCTTCCTTGGTGGAGCCGTCATCCATGAACACGTCGATCTGGGGGATGACGTTAAAGGCGATCTGTTTGTGAAAGACTTCCTTGGTCATCTGGTCGTTCACATAAACCGCGCGGGTTTGGGTGAACAGCTCGTCCATTGCTTCGCGCCCCGCGCCGGAAACGGCTTGATAAGTAGAGACGACGATGCGCTTGATCTTCGCCGCGTCGTGCAGGGGCTTAAGCGCCACCAGCATCTGGATCGTCGAGCAATTGGGGTTGGCGATGATCATCTTCTTTTTGTACTGGGCGATGGCCGCCGGATTGACCTCTGGCACCACCAGCGGAATATCGGGGTCCATGCGAAAATGCGAGGTGTTGTCGATGACCACACAGCCCGCCGCCGCCGCACGCGGGGCGAAAGCTTCAGAGATTTTGGCTCCGGCGGAGGACAGGCAGATATCGGTGCCCTTGAAGTCGTACTTGTCGAGGTCTTGAACTTTCAAAACCTCGTCTTCGCCAAAGCTGACCTCGCGCCCGACCGAGCCGGAGGAGGCCAAAGCCGTCACCTTGCCCACCGGAAAATTGCGCTCCGCCAGCGTTTTGAGCATCTCCTGCCCGACGGCTCCGGTGGCTCCAACGACGGCGACGGTGAACTTCTTGCTGCTCATGGCCTGATTCCCTGACGGTTTGTGTTGATTTCCAAGCATGTTAGCCGGAAAGAGGGCGGGTTGGCAACAGGGGGTGAAGGTGGGGACGGTATAAAGGGAGACGGCACAAAACCTGCGTCATCCCCGCGCAGGCGGGGATCCATTCCCAAGCTATCGACTTTTCCCAAGCGGCAGGCTTTTTAGACTCTTATGCCGCGTGGACACGCGGCTCCTGGATCCCCGCTTTCGCGGGGATGACTCAGGTTTTAGCCCTGTTCATGGTCTTTTTTGATCCAGCCCTCCACTTGCGTCACCCCGTTGTAAAACGGGGTCCAGTGGCGAGGCGGGCCGCAAGCCACGCACAAACTGACCTTGCAAGGGTGAATGTCGCTTGCGACATGAGGGGGCGGCAAAGCCCCCTTATATCTCGCTTGAATAACTGAATGAGATTTGATCTTCTATATATGACGAAAAACATGAGCATGGTGGGCAAAATGAAAGAGCTTATAAAATATTCACCCTATATTCTGTTATCAATTGCGCTTCTTTTCGTCGTATTAGACCGAGCAAATGTTTTGTCTACAAACCATGATCTATGGCTGGCATTTCTGTTAATGGCCTTTTTTGCGCTCTGGCAACAGAGATACAATGAAAATAAAGATGAAGAAAGCTGGGTGCCCCCCGTAAATTATTCATCAGTTGATAAGGCTGAGCTGGGTTGGAGCACTGTTGATGGCGTGGATTATACTCAGTTAAATATTCACTTCGGCTTTGTGATACAAGCCCCGTACAGTTTAAACAACGCTGAGTTGCGGCTGTACAAAAAGGGTAAAGAGTGTGAAGACGTCTTTTTCGTTGGCTCTTATACGCCTGAAGTTATACGCCAATCCATAAAAAGTTCACGACGTGTATTTACATTCGGCGGAGGCTCCTCAGGAACTAAAAAGGGGGACACCTTACACTTGCTCTTCCCCAAATGTGATAGAGAAAAGTTAAAGGAATATGCTTTTCATGTGACATATATTCGTGGCGACCATACCACAAAGAGCAAAACCTACCCCTTCAAATAGCTTGTTGCCAAGAAGGGGCGGCAAAGCCCCCTTGAAACCTTGCACAAAAGAAACCGTTAAATTGGCGAGAAGTCTATATATTCGCAACCAAGCTTGTAATCCCGAACCTTCTCCCAACTATACGGATATTCATTCTGATCCATGTCGCTGCATGAAAAGGTTGGTAATGCTTTTCCTTTTGGGTTTGTAATCGCTTTTCTCGCAGAGTAATTCCAAAGAGTGATGCTTCCAATCGCCTTATCCGCCTCAAACCTATCCAGCCGGACAACACCGCAAGGCCCCTCTGGTTTGTTTTCCACAACCCAAGCACCATGACTTTTGTCTCCATAGTCACTGACCCAGTTAAACTTCTGACTAAAATGATTGGCGCTAATCAGGCAAGTTTTAGTCTCTTTATCATGCTCACTTTTCGCAATTTGCAAATAATTCTCTTCACTTCTGTTTTTGCAAAAAATGCTTAGATTTTCCATGTTTCTACGCATGTCTTCTCTTTTGGACTGAGACAAATCCTTCATACTAGAAACAAATTTTTCCTTATCAGAGATAAGTCCTTTTTGGGTTTTTTCTAGAGCTTGTTCAGGCGTGATCTTGCCTTCAGAGATTTCTCTCAAAACATAAAACAGCTCACAATCCTTGTCTTTTAGCTCTTTCACTGCATCCGGAAATTGCTTTTTCGCGATTTCGATCTTCTTCAATAGGTCTTCTGGTTTAGCCTTCTTTCTAACTGATACTTGGACAAACTGACATTCAAGATCCTTTTGACTGCTTAATGAGCATTCATAAGTTAACGAAGAATTTTCAACGGTGTTATAAATGATACCGTTGGTTGGGTGTTTTTCATCAAGAGCCGATGCAGAGAAAATTGGTAAAAAGATTAACAGAACGACTGCACACAGAAAAAGAAAAGGCAGCTTTCGGCTGCTCGGGAAATTTCCAACAATCATATCTTTCCCCTCTCTCAATGGCCTGTCTTTTTAGTGAATTATTGCACGTTAAGTAGGTTAGCTACAGACAACACCTTAAGACAAGGTCAAAAATGAGTGTTATGATAATTGACGAAAATCCTGATCTTTCCCGATCTTGAACCAGTTGCCGAAGTTTTTTCGACAAGGCCTGTCCAAAAACCTCTTCACAGACATTTACTCCGGTTTTCCGTCAGCGCAAAACAAGCACGTTTTGCCCTTCATCTTCCGCCCCCACCCCAACCCCTCCCGCGAGGGGAGGGGCTTACACTAACGGCCCAATGAAGTGACTCACGAGTCGCGCCGTCTTCGTCATTGCGAGCGACCGCAGGGAGCGCGGCAATCCAGTCCATCTGCTGGAAACTTAGGGACTGGATCACCACGTCGCGCTATCGCGCTCCTCGTGATGACGTGGCGGGTGTTTTCATAGGGCCGTTGGTATTATACCCCCCAAACACCCCCAAAAAGGGGCGTTGCGTCTCCTGTTTTCGATTCAGAAAAATCCCTTTAGAATCAACGGATCGAGGGAAAATGGAGGCCTGTGACGCAGCTGAGGTGACATTTGGTACGCTCGCGGGTCTGTTCGGGAGTCTTTTTGAGCTAACCTTCTGATATATAACAGCTTTCTCAAAATCGAGGACCTCCACTAACCTATTGTTCTAAAACGATTTTCCAAAACATCTTTTTCGCGAAGCTAAAATCAGGAAAGTTTCGGCCACACCTGCGCATCCCAAGGCTTGGCAGCGGAGAGCATGGGGCAAATTGCCCTGAACACACGGACGCAGGCTTAGTTATGGTTAATGATTTTTTCATCCCCTTGGGGCATAGTTTCGGCGACTTTTTGATAAAGCCGTCCCGTGCGACTCAGTGCGGGGCTTTAAGCCGAGAAAAATAAGATCACCTGTTAAAGGAGCGCACAAGATGCCGACAGAAATCCGTAAAGTTGCCGTTATTGGTTCGGGCGTGATGGGGAGCCAGATTGCGGCGTGTGTCGCCAATGCGGGCGTGCCCGTTCTTCTTTTGGACATTGTGCCCAAGGATGCGACGGATCGTAACATGCTGGCCAAGGGAGCCTTGGAGCGGATGACCTCGTCGCCAGCCTCGCCCTTTATGCATGCCAGTGCGGCCAAGCTGGTCGAAGTCGGCAATATGGAAGACGACATTACCAAGCTGGCCGAGTGCGATTGGATCGTCGAAGCCGTTTTGGAAAATCCCAAGATCAAGAGCGACATTTACAAAAAGGTCGATTCCGTCCGCAAGGCGGGGGCGATTGTGTCGTCGAATACCTCGACAATTCCGCTTGCCAACCTGATTTCGGATCAGTCGCCAGCGTTCGCCAAAGATTTCATGATCACGCACTTCTTCAACCCTGTGCGCTTCATGCGCCTGTTAGAGCTGATCACCGGACCCCAGACCGATCCTGCGTCCATCAAGTTGATGAGCGATTTCTGCGATCGCGCGCTGGGCAAGGGCGTTGTGCCTTGTAACGACACACCGGGATTCATTGCCAACCGTTTGGGCATGTTCTGGCTGATGTCGGCTGTTAACGCCGCGATGGACCTTGACCTGAGCGTTGAGGAAGCGGACGAAGTTTGTGGCCGCCCGATGGGGATTCCTCGCACGGGCGTGTTTGGTCTGATCGATTTGATCGGCCTTGATCTGATGCCGCTGATCGGCCAGAGCCTGCTTTCTACGCTGGGTCCCGACGATACCTATCGCCGCATTTATCAGGAGCCGGAGCTGTTCAATAAGATGATTGCCGACGGCTATAACGGTCGCAAGGGCAAGGGCGGTTACTATCGCTTCGTCAAGACCGATGCTGGCAAGGTCAAGGAATCGATCAGCCTGACGACGGGCGAGTATGCGCCTTCCGTCGCGCCGAAGATTGCGACGCTGGAGACGGCGGGCAAGGACCTGCGCGTTCTGTGCGAAGCCAACGACAAGTACGGCCAGTTCGCGTGGCGCGTTTTGTCCGAGACGCTGTCTTATGCGTTCGAGCTGGTGCCTGCAACCGTAGCGGATGTGACGCTGGTCGATGCCGGTATGTGCATGGGCTATAACTGGAAGTTCGGCCCATTTGAGCTGATGGACAAGTTGGGCGCGGACTGGTTCGTCTCGCGCCTGAAGAGCGAGTCGCGTCCGGTTCCGGCCTTCCTTGAAAAAGCGGTGGGCAAGAGCTTTTATCGCATTGACAGCGGTCGCCGCGAATTCCTGCAACTGGACGGTACTTTTGCGCCGATCAAGCGCGGCGAAGGTGTGATCGTTCTCTCCGATCTCAAGCTGGCTTCCAGCCCTGTCGAAAAGAACGGGTCGGCGGCTTTGTGGGATGTTGGCGACAAGGTGCTGTGCCTTGAGTTCACGACCAAGGCCAATGCGCTGGATGCCGGTGTGTTCGAGATTTTGCATCGGGCCATTGCGCTGATCGGCGACGGCAGCGGCGCATGGAAGGGGCTTGTCATTTATAACGAAGGCAAGAACTTCTGTGTCGGCGCGAACCTCGCCCAGTTTCAAGCCTCGATCAAAGCGAACGACTTTGACGCCATCGACCGGTTCCTTCGTCAAGGTCAGGAAGCGTTTAACGCGTTGCGTTTCGCGCCGTTCCCGTCCGTGGCTGCGCCTTCCGGTGCGGTGCTGGGCGGCGGGTGCGAGATCACGCTGCATTGTTCGGCGGTTCAGGCCTATTGCGAAACAAGCATGGGGCTGGTCGAGCTGGGCGTTGGGCTGGTCCCGGGCTGGGGTGGTTGTACCCAGATGTTGGGCCGCGCCTTTGCCGCTGGCGGCGATGTGCCGCCCGTCAACAAGACGTTCGGGTTGATCTCGTCGGCCAAGCCGTCCGCTTCGGCGGCGGATGCCAAGGCTAAAGGCTACCTGCGGGAAACAGACGGGATTTCGATGAATTCCGAGCGGTTGCTCAGCGACGCCAAGGCCAAGGTGCTGGAACTGGCTGCCAAGGGCTATACGCCGCCCAAGGCTTGGGAAATGATCCTGCCGGGCCCCTCGGGCAAGGCAGCGCTGGAGCTCCTGCAAGAAGCCAATAAGCCTTCGCCGCATGATGTGACGGTGGGCAAGCATCTGGCCGATGTGCTGTGCGGTGTCGAAGGTGGCTTGACAGGCCCCGCGACCGAGGCCAAGGTCATGGACGCGGAGCGTGCTGTCTTTATCAAGCTGGCGCGACTGCCGGAAACACTGGCTCGCATTGAGTACATGCTCGAAAAGGGCAAGCCGCTCAAGAATTAATCACTCTGACAGAATAAGGAGACTTCTGCCGTGACCGATACAACGAAGATTGCCGATATGACGGGGAATCCCGCACCATTGGGCCTGTTGGGCTTTGGTATGACCACCATTTTGCTTAACTTCCACAATGCGGGGTTCTATCCGCTCGATTCTATGATCCTTGCCATGGGGATTTTCTATGGCGGGTTGGCTCAGGTGATTGCTGGCATCATGGAATGGCGTAAGGGAAATACCTTTGCGACGACGGCCTTCACAAGCTATGGCATGTTTTGGCTGACGCTTGTGGCGATGATCCTGCTGCCCAAGACGGATTTGGGCGTCGTTGCGCCTGGAGCCGAGACAGCCAAGGCACTTTACCTGTTCATGTGGGGCGTGTTCACGCTGGTCCTGTTCAAGGCGACCTTGAACATCAGCCGTGCGTTGCAGGTTGTTTTTGCCACGTTGACCATCCTGTTTTTCCTGCTTGCCGCAGGTGACGCGATGGGCAGCGAAACCATCACGCGCATCGCCGGCTGGGAAGGCATTCTCTGTGGTGCGACGGCCATGTATGCCGGTTTGGCCCAAGTGGTCAACGAAACGGCAGGCAAGGTCCAATGGCCCCTCGGGATCGTGAAAAAGAAAAGCCACTAAGCGGCTTTATCTTGCGAACAAGAAAAACACCCGCCATTGGCGGGTGTTTTTTTGTTCGCATTGTCATTACATGGTATGGTGATCCCGTTTTTCAAGGGGCAGAAGAAAAAATATTTCCTCTTTAAAGATGTGAAATCGTGCCTATCTCTTTTTGTAAGGGACGTTGTTCCGGTCTTTGTGAATGATACAAAAAGAAAAGGAGGATCACTATGACATGGCGTATGATGGTTCCGTTGTCACCGCGTGGTTTGGCCGTCGGGGGCGACCCGTTCACCTCGCTGCAACGGCAGCTTAATCAGGTTTTTGAGGATGTTCTGGGCGGCTTGCCAGAGAATGTCGCGGCGGCTCCGCTGAAGCTGGATGTCAAGGAAGACGAGAAGGGCTTTCACGTCGCCGCCGAGCTTCCCGGTCTGAGCGAGAAGGAAGTCGAGGTCACGTTCCATGACGGGATGCTGACCATCCGTGGCGAGAAGAAGGTCGAGCGCGACGAAAAGAAGGACAAGTGGCATATTGTTGAACGGTCGTCCGGCAGCTTCTCGCGCCAGCTCTCGATGCCGACCAACATTGATGCCGACAAGATCGAGGCCAAGTTCGATCAGGGCATCCTGACAGTCTGTCTGCCCAAGCTCCCCGATGAAAAGACGGGGGCGAAAAAGATCGAGGTCAAAGGGGCTTGATCTTGTTACAAGGCCAACAACGGCGCGAGGAAACCTTTCTCGCGCCGTTTTTTTGCTTTGTTTCATGTTAGTTATTTGGATATATTTTACAAACAAGTAAGGGAGGATGTTTCCTTTATTCTGACAGGGCTGGCATGCCTAAGTGTGCCTCAAAAAAACCGACACATGACCTTATTTAGGAAAAGACATGCACCCCATTTTTTCTTTTTTACTTCGGCTGTATCGGGGATCCAGAATGGTTCCCTATCCTAAATCTGTTCAAGCTTTGAAGGTGAATCCGTATCGCTCTATTTCTGTCTTCCTTCTTTCTCTTGGTCTTCTTGTGTCGCCTCTTGCTGTTTTTGGGCTGGCTGGATCAAACAACACGAGGCCTGAGTTTATTGCCATCTATGTTGGCTATATATTGTATCTTCTTGGAGCGGCTCTGGGAATCTGGAAGAGAAAATTCCTTCTCGTTTGTGTTATGGGGGTGCTCATTTTTTCTGTCGGGGTCTATTTGGATGCCCTGTTTTGGAAGAGCCACTAAGATGTATACTTCTCGCCCTTCAAGAGTTGGAGGAAACATATTCCTAAAAGGGCCATACCGGCGAAGGGTATATACTAAAAAGCGATGAGGCGTGATTGCTACACGCCGGATCACTAGACGCGCGAGGAAACCTTTCTCGCGCCGTTTTTTCGCTTTATTTATCGCGCATCTCCTGTCAAACAAGAGAAGACCTTCTTTTCGAAGTGACAAGGGACCTTATGGCCAAGCATCGTTCAAAAACATCGTCGTCGCCCATCGCGGGTTTTGTCGCTTCGCTTTTTTCTCGTGAAGAGAATGCCGCGCGGCTTCGTACAGTTTTGAGGCTGACGTGGCGCGGGGCTGTGCTTTTGGGGATTTGGGGCTTTGTGTTCGGGGCGGCGGCGATTGCCTATTATGCCTATGACATGCCCGATATTCGTCAAGTCGCCCAGCCGGAGCGGCGGCCTGCCATTACCTTGCTCGCCGATGATGGCTCGGTGTTCAAACGCTATGGCGATTTGTATGGCCAGCGCGTGACGCTTAAAGACGTGCCACCTGATCTCGTTCACGCCATTTTGTCGATTGAAGACCGCCGTTTCTATAGCCATTTCGGCGTTGACGTATTCGGTATCTTGCGCGCGTTTGTCTCAAACCTCAGGGCAGGGCGCATGGTTCAGGGCGGATCGACCCTGACGCAGCAGCTTGCCAAGAACCTTTTTCTGACGCCCCAACGAACGGCGCGGCGCAAGGTGCAGGAAATGCTGCTCGCCTTTTGGCTTGAGCATACTTACACCAAAGACCAGATTTTGACGGCGTACCTCAATCGCGTTTATCTGGGCTCCGGTGCTTATGGCGTCGATGCGGCGGCAGAGATTTATTTTGGCAAGCCCGTGGCGCGGCTTAGCTTGCGGGAATGCGCGACGTTGGCGGGGCTTTTACGCGCGCCCTCGCGTTATGCGCCCACCAATGATCCGTCGCAATCTTTGGCGCGGACCAAAACCGTTTTGGTGGCGATGGTGGATGCGGGCTATATCACCGAGCAACAACGCGCCGATGCGGTTGATAATGTGCCGATGCCGCGCCGTAAACCCGGCGCAAGCGGTGACGGGCATTATTTTGCCGATTGGATCGTCGATCAGGTCATGGCCCTGCTTGAAAAGGAGCCACAGGATATTGTTGTCTCCACGACGCTGGATTTGGGCCTGCAACGCGAGGCAGAGCGCAAGGTCGATTCTATTTTGGCTCAGCAGGGCGATGCCAAGAAGGTTGAAGAGGCCGCTTTGGTGTCCATGACGACCGACGGCGCGGTGCGCGCCATGGTCGGTGGGCGCGATTACGACGACAGCCAATTTAACCGCGCAACGCAGGCGATGCGCCAGCCCGGCTCGTCGTTCAAACCCGTGATCTATCTGGCGGCGTTGGAGGAGGGGCTGTCTCCCGACGATGTATTTGAAGACGAGCCTCTTAAAATTGGCAAATGGGCACCACAGAATTATGACGGCAAATATCATGGTGCTATGACGGTTCGTTCGGCCTTGGCGGAGTCGATCAACACCATTGCCGTGCGCGTCGCCCAGAAGGTTGGCGTTTCCAAGGTGATCGAGACGGCGCGGGCTTTGGGCGTGACCTCGCCGCTTGAAAACAATTTGTCGCTGGCCTTGGGGACGAACTCGGCCACGCCGCTGGAGATGACGGGGGTTTATGCCGCGCTGGCCACGGGCGGGCGGGCCGTCATGCCCTATGGGATCAAAGAAATCCGCAGCCGTGATGGCAAGCTGCTTTACGCGCGTGACGAGGTGAACCTGCCGATTACGGTCAATCCTCGCGCGGTTGGGACGCTTGTTTCGATGATGCAGGATGTTGTGCGCTATGGCACCGGACGCGCCGCGACGCTGGATCGGCCCGTGGCAGGCAAGACGGGCACCAGCTCCGATTACCGCGATGCGTGGTTTATTGGGTTTACCTCCAACTATGTTACGGGCGTGTGGATGGGGAATGATGACAACAAGCCGATGAAAAAGGTCACGGGCGGCAGCCTGCCTGCGCAGCTTTGGCATGATTTTATGGTGTCGGCAGAGGCGGGCAAGCCCATCGGGGATATTCTGCCGCCGAGTGTCGAGGTGATGCCTTTCGGGCAGAGCGATGTCGCTCCCGCCAGTGAACCTGCGCCAGCACCCCAGCAGGATAACACTGAAAGCAAAGTCGACAAGCTGGGCGATTTCATTCGTGGCCTGACCAAAGACACGATCACGGATGTCGATCCCAGCTATCCTGAACGTCGGTGAGGATTGTTTTTCTGGAATATACAAGAGGGGGGGCAATGAGCAGCAGTGTCCACCTCCCTCACAGTCAAACCCAAGACTTGCTGCCGCAAGCCTAAGATTTGACGTCCTCTCCCGCCGAGGGGAGAGGGGAAATAATTTAGCGGTGTTGTTTTGGGAGAGAAAAAGATGAAGCTCTTTTCGTTTGTGGCGACTGTTGTTCTGGCGGCTTTGGTTGGGGCGGGGGTGTCGGGTTATGCGCTGCGCGGGGCCTCGTCGCCTGTGAAGGAGGAAACGGCGTATGAGCGTGTGCTGCGTACCAACACATTGCGCTGTGGTTATTGGATATATCCGCCCACCACGACCATGGATACGCGAACGCATAAGCTGGATGGGTTCGCCGTCGGCATCGTCGAGG
>JAQUHK010000176.1 GCA_028683655.1 Alphaproteobacteria bacterium | reverse complement strand
TCTTGAGGGGATCGTGTACAATTATCTGGTGAAGTCTAAGCCGGACGAGAGACCTCGAAACAAGGATGGCTATGCCACCAGCAAGCCTCAGAAGAAGCATTTCGTTGAGGCTTTGACCGAAGCAGGAATTGAATCTGATAAACCACTTGACAAACTGACGGTGGGTAAGTTAGAATCAATCGCAGAGGAACACGGCATTACGGTGTTCGGAGAAGTTTCCTCTAGACAGCCGACGAAGGCTTTCGACCGGGTCATCGTGCGAAAGAGTCCGAGACAGCAGATCAATCAGTACCGAAGAATTGCTGACGACCTTGAGCACATGAGTCTTGTGAGAAACAATCTCCTCAAGGCGACCAAGACCCCGACCCGCGAGTGTGGCTTCTGCTCCTTCCGGGACCTGTGCGAAATTGACGAAGCAGGAAAGGACTACACGGACATGAAGGAAATGCTCTACAAGAACTGGGACCCGTATGCGGCCCACAGAGAGGAAGATGCAGAATGACCGCTTTTGCAGTTAGTTTTCGGCTCAGAGCCGACTCCAAGGATATGACCGCCTCCGAGGTGGAGAACATCGAGCCGTACGACGTGAGAGTCATCGCTTCGGACGCTCAGAGGGCTATCTCTACTCTGGTCAACACCCTCAAGGCCAACGGGGATATCACATCCAAGGCCGATGTCAAGATTCTCGAAGTCAGGGTGGTCCCCTGATGCTGAAGGTTCAGATCACCGGGTACCTCGACAAGTTGGTCACGCTGTCAGGTGATAAGCCTGTAGCAGTTATACCGATCGACATCTACGATGCGGTAGAGCAGCGACGCAGGACCCTGTTCGCTCCAGCAGGAGAGTACAAGGACGATCAGTACATCAACTTCTCGGATGTTGATATCATCAAGGCGATTGAGAAGGAACTGGACCGAGCAGGCTACTCTGTGATCGTCAAGCCTGCCGTGCCTAAGTTCACCACCCTGACCGTCGAGCAGGCAACCATCGCAACCAAATCATTCAACGTGAAAGAAAAGGACTTCCAGTGAGCAACATTCTCGATCTGGCACTGCCAGTTACTGAAACCGTCAACTCCGTCAACATCCTGGTACATGGAGACTCCGGTTCCGGCAAGACAACCTTCGCGGGTTCAGGCCGCAACGCCGGAGCCAAGGACCTCATTCTCGCCATCGAGAACGGCACCGTCTCCGCTGCGCGTTCCGGGTCCAAGGCCAACGTCCTGCCGATCAAGACCTGGTCCGAACTCGACCAGGCTATCACCGCTATCGCTGATGACCCCGACCGCTTCGAGTGGATCATCGTGGACTCCATCACGAAGTTGCAGGACCTTATCTGGGAGGAGATCCTGGGTGAGGCGGTGCGTACGAAGCCGTCCCGCTCCAAGTACAAGCGAGAGTTGCAGGAGTACGGAGAGGCGCAGGCTCGACTGTCTGAGGTGGTTGAGCGGCTCAACAACTCTGACGCAAACATTCTGTGGACCGCTCTTTCCGACCTGGAGACGGACGAGAACGGCCATGAGTTCAAGATGCCGTCCATTCATGGTCGCGGCGGTAAGCAGGCTGCATGGGTCTGCGCTCAGATGGATACCGTCGTCTACCTTTCGGTGATCGAGTACCAGGGGAAGTTGGTCAGAAAGTTCGACTTCAACAAGACCCCAGAGGCCTATGCCAAGGACCGTCTGCAGACCTTCCGTGTTCCGCAGAAGAACCTGACGCTCGCAGAACTCACCGAGGCGATTGTCGGGGTCGGTCCGGAGGAAACTCCGGCAGAAGACGCTTGACAACCACCGCCAAGTAATGTAAGATCAAACGGGTCCTCTCTGGACCCGAACACCAACAAGGAGTTTTAAATGGGCTTTTCCCTTCCAATTGCACGAGTTAAGAACGACGAGATCGACAAGGCGATCAACGACTCCCGCCAGGGCCAGCGCTACACCGGGCCGACCCCGCCTCCGGGAGTGTACCGCGCCAAGATCAAGAAGGTCTTCACTAAGGAGACCAAGTCCGGCAAGGCGGCGATCAACGTTCTCTTCGAGATCAACGAGACCGGCGACAACGAGGTCTACAACGGCGCAGGCATCTTCAACATGTACCTGATCCCGTCTGATCCGTCTGAGAGGGGGTTCATCTACCAGATCTCCAACCTGGACTCCCTGATCCATGCGCTCTCCAACGGCACTATGGGTTACAAGGAGTTCCAGGAGGCGGCTCTCGCTGAGAAGGTTGTGCTCAAGGACCCGCAGAAGTACGATCCGAGCAAGAACAACGAGATCACCAAGATCGGTACTCTCAAGATCACTGGTGAGGCTGAGGCCAACATCAAGTTGAAGATGGATGAGTACAACGGCAAGGAGCGGGCCATTCTCGACTTCATCGTTGAGGATAAGGTCGAGAAGAAGGCTAAGGCAGCAGACTACGACGATGACCCGTTCGGGGAGACCGGAGCGACCACCTCTGACGACTCTGATGCGGACTTCAACGACTGGCTGAACGAGGGTTAATATGGCAAAGATTGATGTCACCATCTACAGCCTGCCAGAGGACGAGTGCGGTTACTGCCGACTCATGAAGGGAACCTTCACACGCTGGGTGAAGGACCATCCCCAGCACGAGGTGACTGCGGTCACTCTGTCCGCGAAGGACAACCGAGAGGCTCTGCTGGAGACCGGAGCGACTGCAGCCCCTGTCTACATCGTCAAGCGCGGGAACAAGGAGACAGTCGTCTCTGGCCGAAACCCCGACCGACTCACCGATGCTCTCGAAGGACTTGACAGCATCTGGGACATGTGATAAAATAAGCGT
The DNA here is from genome assembly GCA_028683655.1 of Alphaproteobacteria bacterium. Classification (GTDB taxonomy): domain Bacteria; phylum Pseudomonadota; class Alphaproteobacteria; order UBA9219; family UBA9219; genus UBA8914. The sequence goes on along the minus strand of JAQUHK010000176.1, from coordinate 565 downwards.
CTGGCTCACGATACGAGCCACCTGCCTCATTAGTTTAATGGTAAAACAGCGGCTTTGTAACCCGCTGATAGGGGTTCGATTCCCTTATGAGGCTCGTATCCGATGTGGATATCCCCGTCTGGTGGAATTGGCAGACACGGCGCTCTCAAAAGGCGCTACCCGGAAGGGTGTGAGAGTTCGAGTCTCTCGATGGGGACGGAACTTTCGGCTTGAAACCAGAAGTTCTTTAGGATTGACGGCCTTTCAGTTTGACTTTGCCGAGTTGATCTGATAAAATCGTCCGTACCGGCGGCAACTGGTACGTTTTAGGGTGCAGCATAATGGCGTATGCAACGGCCTCCAAAACCGTCGATTGTGGGTTCGATTCCCACCACCTTAGCAGATGTCATCCAGCCGTCTAGGGAAAGTTGACATCTCTCGGGTTCTAGACCCCTCGGAGAGATAATGGCGCTAACCGTATCCATGAGCGCTCGGAGTAACCCACGTCGTAGGGGAACACTGCAAGAGAGGTCCGTTAAGCCTCTCACAAGGAAGATGTGCGCATGGTGCGCAACTGGCTTGCTAA
>JAQUHK010000175.1 GCA_028683655.1 Alphaproteobacteria bacterium | reverse complement strand
TTGAGAAGAGGTCGCGGAACTTGGAGGCTTCTTCGCCTGACGCCTCTTTGAGCGCGATCAGGCGGTTCTCCATTGTATCGAACTTGGCATTCTCGTCCGAGGTCTGTCGATGATAGAAGAAGGAGCGGGAGAGTTCCATCTTGCCCTCGTAGGCGTTGATTCCGTCCTTGTACTGGTCCCGGGCCACTGACGGCTCGTTAGGGTCTCCAGCGGTCGTACAGGTGAGTTGCCAGGGGTCATCGATGGCCCTCTTGGGGAGGTTGTTCATCATCGTGTCATAGGCCGCTCTCTGGCGGTCCTCGTAGAGCCGGTGAGGCTCATCGATGGCCTGGAATGTCGGCTTCAGACCGTCAAGACGACCGGCGTTGGCCGCGACCGGAAGGATCTTGGATTCCGACTCTCCGTTGACCAGGATTCTGGCCATCGTCGGGTCAAACATGCTTGCGTCGTCAATCATGGCCACGATGGACATGCAGGCACCGTAGGCCAGGTCGTTCAACTGCTCCTTCGTCGGAGCCAGGAGAGGGATGAACGGAGACAGGACCGAGCGGCCCGGAGCCATACCCCCGGGGGCTTTCTGATCGTAGCCGTTAAATCTGATCGGCGCGTCGGGGTGCAGTTCTGTGAGAGCGATGATCGCCATGAACTCGGTTTTCGCTGAGCCTTTGGGAAGCGAGATATTGACCTCCGAGAACCGTCGTCTCCCTGTGAGGTCCTCCCCGTACAGGTGGTGCCCCTCCGGGAAGTGCTCGTACGCACGATAGAGGATGTACTTGAACTCCTCCCGGACGATGTACGGCTCACCCTTCAGGGGTCCCGGGCCGTAGACGAAGCGCTCCTCCATGAAGTCCACGACCTGAGGCCCCAGGGATGGGAAGATGATAAGATTGCCGTTCTTATCCTTGTCTGGCTGGGGCACGATTATTTCCGACGTGCTCACCTCCAATGTTTAGGTGAGCTTTCAGCTCACGATGATGACTCCTTAGTAATGGAAACCCTGTGATCGTCGCCTCTTCTTCTTTCGGTTTCTGGCCGACGTTGATCGGTCATTGACGTCATCGATGACAATCTTTGATTTACGGTATCTTGCGGTCTCGATCTGGTGGTGGTAGAAGCAGAGAACGTTCAGGTTTTCCCTGAGGTTCGCTCGCCACTTCTGCTCCTCCGGGAACTGATCGAGTTCGATGATATGGTTGACCTCGAATGCTTCTCCCCCACAATCAGGGATGGCGCAAGTGTGATTGAATGAGGCCCGGACCTCTTCCTTCTGCTCGTAGGTCAGATCTCCGGATCTCTTCCTCTTCTTGGTGGGGTGATCGGAGCACCGATATTTACCTTCCTCGGCAAAGTTCATGCACGTCTGATACGAGGGAAACTCCTGGGTCCAGTTGCAATAACGCAATGATACCACCTTTCATTGAATAAAGCAAAAAGGCCCTCCGAGGAGGGCCTTCAGGCTAATTACTTACCACGCCTATTAGTGGTACGCTTCCGGGTCTTCTTGCCCTTGCTCCGGTAAGTCTTGTTCTTGAGGCGACGGGCAACGGCGTTTTTCGGCTTGAAGCCGTGACCCCACTTGCCTCCGCCGATACCATTGCCCTTGGGCTTCTTGTTGAGTTTACGCTTACCGCGTCCGCCAGACTTAGCCATGCGGATCTCCTTACCATATAGGGAACACTAGTGTCCCCTATATCATAGCAGACCCTCCTCGCGGTACTTCTCCACGATGGAGCGGATGTCTGGCGGCTCGTAGCCTTCAGGCTTGCCGATCTTCCCGGAGGGAAGGATGACCCGCTCACCAGTCACCTTCGTCATGTTCGAGCGGATGACCTCCTTGAACGCATCTTCCAGCGCGACATCCAGTCCAGACTTGGCAGCAAGTCCCATCAGAGTAAAGAGAATGTCTGAGAGAGCGTCAAGGGTCTCGACCGGATCGACCTTCTCGACGGCCTCAGCCAGTTCGTTGACCTCCTCCTGAATCAGGTCCACTGCCAGTTGCCGATGCTCCTGGTCTCGCTGCCAGCGGTCGCTCTGCAAGGAGTACTCCGCGCTGAGATGTCCGGCCATCAAATTCCATTGCCACACCTGGAAGAGGTATTTCGAGAGATGAACTGGAGAGGACATCACTTCACTTCACCCCCTTCTGAACGCTGTCTTCCGACCAGAGCGCTCTCGCCTCGGGCGAGAACACCTCGGGAAGTTCCTTGATGAGGACGTCCTCAATCTCCTGCGCGGCGATCCGGATCTCCGCGTCGGCACCGTCGGCATCACGCTTGGAGATGAACTCCATCCAGTAGCGCACGTTGCCGGTCACGGTGAGGTCTGTGGCCGCTGCATTCGGGATGAAGCATCGAGCCGCCTCTGACGCCTGCTTGTGATCCACCTCCCTGCGGTCACGGAGGTCCTGGTAAAAGAACTCGTAGCGCTCGTAATTCTCTTCGTGAGCGAAAAGAATGTCCTGGAGGATTTCGGAGTACTTGAGCGGGTCACCGCTGAAGTCCCCTTCCCACAGGAGGGGCTGGATTGCTGGAGGAATCACCACCTCGGAGTGCTTGGTTGCCAGAACAAAGCGCTGAGACTGCTGAGAGTAGGAGCCGTGGCGGTGGCGAACCCACTCATGAGAACACGCTCGGGAGATCCCGTCCACCTGGAATGTGTAGGAGACATGCTCCAGAACCGAGAAATGGCGCTGCTCGATGATGTTGCCGAGGTACCCCTCCGCCGTGGAGGTCTCGGAGTTCTTTCGACCATCGGCGTCATAACACTTGCGACCGGCGAACTCAATGAGTTCCTGGGGACCGGGATCGAAGTCCCGGTCCTGGGTAGCCCGTGCGGCGGAGTAGAAGGCCTTCATCTTGTCTCGCCCCTCCGGGGTCACCTCCGTCTTGGCGAGGAGGGTGATGGTCGGGGCGAACACCGGGCTGGGGGTCTGGGTCACTTCTTGAGCCTTTCTAGAGCGGTCTTGAGCATCATTTCTCGGGCCTCATCGGGCACCGGGAGGCAACTGCCGGTGTGGAGCAGGCCTTGTCCGGTCTTGCGATCCTCCACGGCCACCAGGTAGAGCACCTCCAGCACCTCCAGGTCTCCGTACTCCTGTACGACCACGCTGTCAACAGCGGCCAGGACCTCATCAGCCATACTACGCATTGTCGATCTCCCTGTTCATGGCAGACAGACGGAGCCGGGCTGTGGCGGCGATGGCTCGGGCGGTCCCAGCCTTGCTGGAGATGCTCTCGGCATCACGGAAGCGCTGTCGGAGGCTCGGGTCTCGCTCCACCTCCTCAACGTACAGGTCAGGGTCCCACGGGAACATGAGGGGGTTGACGCCGCTACCGGCCAGTCCGAGAAGTTGACTGACCTCGTTCTCAGCCTCAATCTCGAAGCGGTCGGCCTCGACAATCAACTGAATGAGATC
>JAQUHK010000174.1 GCA_028683655.1 Alphaproteobacteria bacterium | reverse complement strand
CATCCAGCCCGCCCCCGCCGCACCGACCAAAAAAGCCAAAGCGAACTAATAACGTTATAGCCTCTAAAGCTTCCGCGCTTCCTCGACAATCATCACAGGAATCCCTTCGCGTATGGGAAAGGCCAGTGAGGCCGCATCGCTGATCAACTCCTGCCGCTCGCTGTCATAGCGCAGGGGCTTTTGGCTGACGGGGCAAACCAGCAATTCAAGAAGCTTTCGGTCGAGGGTCGGGTTCATGCGCTGGGTTCCGGTTGGGGTGATGGCAAAGACGCGTGGGGGGCGTGAGTCGAGAAGAAATAGCCTGCCCGTTTGCGGCCTTACGCAGACGGGCAAGCCTTTGTGGTTGTCTGGCCTTGCGTTACTGACTGATGCCTGTGCCGATGCTGTTCGCGCACAAGCTTTCGGCCTGCGTTTTAACAGCAGCAATATTGTCGTTGGTCAAGACAGCAACATTGCCGTTGATGTAATAGGGAACGCGCTCTTCAATCGTCGGCAGAAGCGTGCCGACAATGTTGCACACCCCTTGTCTGGCCTGAGCCAAGGTCGTCTGAGCCAACATATAGGCCGTTTCAAGACGTTTTTGGGCTTCATCCTTGTTGGTGGCGACGGTCGTATTCGCACCGCCTGCGGCTGCCGTGGCAACGGAGGCATCGGTTGCGGCCTGACCAGTCATGAGGCACAGCGTGCGGATTTGCATCAGGCTGTTGACGACTTCGACGGCGGCTCCTTGTCCGACATAACCGCTCCCGCTCAGGGACATAGAGCTTTGCGCTTTGTCGATCATAACCTCGGCTTCTTCGCACCGACCTACTTTGGCAAGAGCGACGGCTTGTTGGGCCAGCTGCTTGACGTTGGCGGAACCGGTGACGCTGGCTGTGGTCGTCGAGGAAAGCTGGCTGTCCTTGGTAATATTGGAATAATCCTGATCAGGGGTGACGTTGGCGCAAAGATTGGTCACCTTGGTCGAGGAAGCATTAATGGCGTCCGTAATTTTTTTCTGTTGGTAGTAAAGCCAGTAATCGTTTCGGAAAGCGCGCATCTCGGAAGTTAGATTGGGCTGGTAATAAGGGTCCGTCTTGGCCAAATTGATATAGTCCAAAGCGGCTGTGCAAGCCTTCGTCGAAGCGTAAGTAACAGCGATGGACGCATATTGAGGGCCCTGTCCGGCACTGACCGTGACGGCCTGTGCCGTGTGGGGAGACATAAAAAGGCCCGCCGTTACGGCAAGAAGAAGGGGCAGGGCGAACAAAGAACGACGGGAAAAGACAGCGGCGGACATGGCGGCTCCTTTGGGCAGAAGGGGGAGAAATCAAATAATACTATACTGTTCAAACTTGAAAAGTTGGCCCTTTCGTATACTAACCGAGTCATCCCCGCGAAAGCGGGGATCCATGTTAATCCCAAGGGATAACGTCAACATAGTGATTCCCGCTTTCGCGGGAATGACACAGGTTTTTATCTCACAGCACCAACTTTTGAAGTGCGAGTTGGATACAGTCATTATGATAATGAAACACGGTTGATGAAGTGTTAATTATTACTTTCAGCCTTCGAGTTGCTCATTTTTAAACATGCGGCGGAGGACGGAATGATACCAACGGCCCGATGAAAACACCCGCTACGTCATCGCGAGGAGCGCAGCGACGTGTGGCGATCCAGCCCCCAAGTTTCCGGCAGTAGGACTAGATTGCCGCGCTCCCTTCCTCCTACGCCAAGGCTTCGGAGGACAGGTCGGGCGGTCGGAATGACTGATTTTGGAAATCGAGACGCCTAAATTTTTGAAGGGTGGTAAGGGCTTCGCGATCAAAAAGGAGAGGGGGGCTTTTGACTTGGCGTTGCCCGCCCCCAATCACAAAACAGCGTTGAACACGAACCCAACCGTCAAAATCCCGCACGAAACAATCCCGACAAACGTGGCAATCAGCCGGGGCTTCAACACGCGGCGCAGGATGATCATCTCCGGCAACGACAAGGCCACAACGCTCATCATAAAGGCCAGCACGGTGCCCAGAGCCGCCCCTTTCTCAAGCAAAGCCTGAACAATCGGGATAACGCCCGCCGCATTGGTGTACATCGGCACGCCGATTAGGACGGCCAGCGGCACGGACCACCACGCCTCCTTGCCCATCAGCGAGGCCATGAAATCCTCGGGCACATAACCGTGGATCGCGCCGCCAATGGCGATGCCGCCCATGATATAGGGCCACGTCTTGCCGACGATCTCGCTGGTGGACCTAAAGCCCGCCTGCATCCGCTCGCCCCACGACAGGCGCGGATGGTCAAGCGTTGGGTCGGCCTTCTGGATTGCCTGAACCCAGTCCTCTAAAAGATGTTCAAGGTTCATCCGCCCCAGAATGATCCCTGCGACGATGGCGACGGTCAGACCAAGCCCCAAGTAAAGCCCCGCGACCTTCCACCCGAACAGGCCGAAAAGCAGGGCCAGCGCAATCTCGTTAATCATCGGCGCGGCGATCAAAAACGAGAACGTGACCCCAAGCGGCACACCCGCCTGCAAAAAGCCGATGAAAAGCGTGATAGCGGAGCAAGAGCAAAAGGGTGTGACGATCCCCAAACAAGCCGCCAGCACATTGGCCCCGCGCAGCTTGTGCCCCGACAAAAAAGCGCGCGTGCGCTCTGGCGTGAAATAGGAATGGACCATCCCCATGAAAAACGAGATGCCCGACAGCAGCATGAGCACCTTGGGCGTGTCGTAAAGGAAGAACTGCAACGCGCCAGCCAGATGATTTTTCTGTTCCAGTGACAAAATATCGATCTGATCCAGCGGCAACAACCCAACCAGTCCAAACGAAAGCGGTTCAAGCTGCCCATAAACGGCAAACCAAACCACCGCCGCTAGCGGCAAAAACCAAAAAGGTCGATTAATCGCAAACTGTCTCATCCCATCCCCCCAGTGCATCAAGCTTCATGCGCCCCAAGCTTCCCCGCGCGATAAGCACCCTTTAAATTTCTCCCCCTATGGAGGGGGAGAAAGCAAAAGCCAGTTTGCTTGCAAACTGTCCCCGCGAAAGCGGGGATCCAATCCGCAGCCCTTAGCTTTTGCAAGAGAGGGGGAACCAATCCCGCTCTATAAGTTGAATCCCCAAACCCCGCATTCGCCCAATGCAACGCTTTCCTTAGCACAACCTACGCCCTGTGTCAAGGAATATATACCCACACCAAGAAAAGAAAAACAGGACTAGATTGGGCCTAGCTCCACCGCAAGACAACCTGCGCCGCCCGAACGCCTGACCTTAACGCCCCCTCGATGGTGGAGGGCAAACTCGTCGCCGTCCAGTCTCCCGCCAGAGCCAGATTCTTCCAGCCAATATAGGAGGTCGGCCTCATCCTGTTCTGCGCCGGTGTCGCCGCAAAGGTCGCCCGCTTTTCCCGAACGACGCGATAAGGCGGTATTTTCTGGGGATCAAGATCGAAC
>JAQUHK010000052.1 GCA_028683655.1 Alphaproteobacteria bacterium | reverse complement strand
CTTCTTCGGCCACGGTGAACCCTCCCCCGATCAACAACCTTCCACGGCATGGAATCTTCCTACCTGAAACGATTTTAGTTAACAAGTCGTTAGGGAATAACCATCAGGCAGAATCTGCCTGTTTCGACCCACGCATCGCGACCCGTCGATCTGAGAGCGGAACAAATAGCTCGTTGAAAGAAATAGAAAAAGACATTTGGCACGCTCTGTGCATCTCACTGGCTACGAAGTGCAGACTTCGATGACAAAGGGAGAACTCAATGCAAGGTGCCGGTCTGGTTCTGACATCCTATCAACAATCGCTGACGCGGGCGATGGACATCACGGCGAACAACGTCGCGAATGTGAACACCACGGGTTTCAAGCGCGAAAGCATTTCGTTCGACTCCTACATGATGCGTCCGGCAGCTGATCAGGCTTTCCAGTTCGCCGTCGAAAGCGGCACCTATCGCGACACCGCGCAAGGGTCGACCATCATCACAGGCAATCCGCTAGACGTCGCGATTCAAGGCAAGGGCTTTATCCCCGTGCAAACCAGCGCAGGCATCCGTTATACCCGCGCCGGTGCCTTCCAGATGAACAATGATGGCGAGCTGGTCACCGCCGAAGGCGACAAGGTCCTTGGCGACGGGGATCAGGCCATTACGATCCCCAACGATGCCAAAGAAATCCTGATCGGCACGGATGGCACCCTTTCCGCCCAGACAGGCACGGGCAGCGCGGCCACCCAGCTGGGCCGTCTGCGCGTCGTGGAATTCGAGCATGAAGAAGCCCTGCAAACCGTCGGCGGCAATCTTTATGAAGCTAAGGAAACGCCCACCCCGAGCGACGAGGCGCGTCTTGTGCAAGGATCGGTCGAGCAATCCAATGTTCAGGCTGTGACCGAAATGACCCGCATGATCGACGTCTCGCGCACCTATCAGCAAGTCACCCATCTTCTTGAACTTGAAAACGAACGTCAAAGAAGTGCCATTCAACGTCTTGGCCGCATTTCGGCGTAACACTTACCTTGGGAGCACACACCTATGAGAGCATTGAGCATCGGCGCAACAGGCATGCAAGCCCAGCAACTCAACGTCGAAGTCATCTCCAACAACATCGCCAACATCTCGACCACGGGGTTCAAGCGGTCACGCGCCGAGTTTCAGGACATGATCTATGAAAACATGCGCCGCGTCGGCTCGCCGTCATCGGACACCGGCACGCTGCTTCCCTCTGGTCTTCAGGTCGGGCTGGGCGTCAAGGCTGTGGCAACCTATCGCATCAACGAGCAGGGCAACCTGACCGTCACCGACAATCAGTATGACGTGGCTATCAACGGGCGCGGCTATCTTCAGGTCCAGATGCCAGATGGCACCACGGCCTATTCTCGCGCCGGGTCGCTCCAGCTCAATGAAAACGGCGAGCTCGTCACCCCCGATGGCTTTTTGATTACGCCAACGATTACGGTTCCCTCGGATGCGCTGTCGGTCACGGTCAATGCCTCGGGACAAGTGACGGCCTCCATCGACGGTCAAACGCAACAACAATCTTTGGGCCAATTGCAGTTGGCAACCTTTGTCAATCCAACAGGTCTTGAAGCCATCGGCGACAATTTGCTGAAGGAAACGGCGGCCTCTGGCTCGCCCACCATCGGCAATCCGCAATCGGCAGGGTTTGGTAATATTGTTCAGGGGTCAGTTGAAAGCTCGAATGTCAACGTCGTTTCGGAAATCACAGGCCTGATCACCGCGCAGCGTGCCTATGAAATGAACTCCCGCGTTATTTCGACCGCCGATGATATGCTCTCGACCGTCAGCCAGATGAAATAAGATAAGAAAAGGTATCTCGTAATGAAAAAGACGCTCCTTGCTTTCGGCCTTATGCTTTTGTCCACGGCAGCCTTCGCGCAAACGCCGGTGACACTGCACCCCGTCGTCGAGGTTAATCGCGCCTCGATCCGACTGGCTGACGTTTTCGACGGCATCCCTCAGGACATGGATCGCGATATCGCCATCGCCCCCAATCCGGGCAAAAGCGTGACCTACGACCAGCGCGTTCTGGCAACGTTAGCCGAAACCTATCGTCTGGACTGGCAACCCCAAAGCCTCACCGACAAAAGCGTGATCACGCGCGGGGCGACGCGGATCACGCTGGACATGATCCAGCCCGCCATCAAAGCAAAACTGGAGGAAGCCGCGCCCCTGAAAGACCGGACCATCGAAGTCGCCTTTGACAACAAAAATCTGTCCGTCCTTCTTCCCTCCGACCAACCAACAGCGTTTTCTCTTGTTAATTTCAGCTATGACGAGGCTAGCCACCGGTTCCGCAGCGATCTTTTGGCAGGCGACCCCCAAGCCGCCCAGCAAGTCTCGACAACCGTCACGGGCCGCGTTGTTGCCAAACGGTCTGTTCCCGTCCTAGTGCGCCGTCTTGCCGCAGGCACAACCCTTTCCGTCAGCGATCTGGACTGGATCACCGTGAAGGAAGAGCAGGTCGGCCTCGACATTCTAACGTCCGCCGAAGCTATCGTCGGACAGGAATTGCGTCATGACCAAGCCGAAGGCGAGATGCTCCGCACGCGGGACGTGATGCCGCCCCGTCTGGTTACACGCGGTTCGCTGGTAACCATCAAAGCCGAGTCGCCCATGATGCTGATCACCGCCCAAGGACGCGCGCTGCAAGACGGCAGCAAGGGTGATGTTGTCCGTATTACCAACACCCAAAGCAATCGCGTGATTGAGGGCGTTGTCGAAGGGACTGGCGTTGTCCGCGTTGGTGCCTTGCAAAGAATGGTGGCAACGCGCTAAAAGGAACGGCCATGACTTTTTCAGCTTCTTCTTGCCGCTATGCCCTTTTGGGGGTCGCCCTTTTGGGGCTCGGGGCCTGTAACGCCTTAACCCGCGCCAGTGAAATCGGCGAGGCACCAAAACTGGCTGCCGTTCAAGACCCCTCGCAGATACCGAATGCCCAGCCGGTCCAAATGCCGATGCCCTCGCCCAATCTCGGCGAAAAGCAGCCCAATTCTCTGTGGCGCACGGGCTCGCGCGCGTTCTTTCGCGACCAGCGAGCCAGTCGTGTCGGCGACATTCTGACCGTGATCATCAGCATCGATGAAAAAGCCAAGATATCGAACGAAACAAAGCGTTCGCGCGCCAATACCGAGGACGCGGACGTGACCAATCTGTTCGGCCTTGAAACCCAGCTGACCAAGGTCCTGCCCGAAGGCGTGACGGGAGACAGTCTCGTTTCAACCGGCAGCAATACAAGCAACGAAGGAAAGGGCACGGTCGATCGCTCCGAGAAAATCAATCTGCGCGTCGCCGCAACTATCACGCAGGTTTTACCGAACGGCAACCTTGTGCTGGCCGGACGGCAACAAGTCTCGGTCAATTTCGACCTGCGCGAACTGGTCGTCACCGGTGTGATCCGTCCCGAGGATATCAGCGCAGAAAATACGGTTAAATACGATCAAATCGCCGAAGCCCGCATTTCCTATGGCGGCCGAGGCCAGCTTCAAGACGTGCAGCAACCGCGCTATGGCACGCAGGCCTTGGATATCTTGATGCCGTTCTAAGCTAAAATGGCCCAAGACGAGGAACTCTTTCCTTGCGCTTTCGGCCTGAATTGCCCATCATGCGCGCCATGATGGAAAAACAGGACAGCACGCACGATATTTGTCTGGCTTTGGGCTCAAACCTTGGTGACAAGCTTGAGATATTGCGTGCAACGTGCCGCGCGCTTGCGCCCTATGTAACCATCACGGCCACCTCACCGATCTATGAAACCCAACCCGCCTACGTCACCGACCAGCCCCTTTTCTATAATGCCGTCATTCGCGGCACAACGACGCTGGACCCGATGGGACTCCTTTATACCGTCAAGGATATTGAAATCGAGCTGGGGCGCCTCCCGACGTTTCGCTATGGCCCACGCGTGATCGATATCGATATTATCTTCTACGATTCCCTTGCGCTGCACACGACAGAGCTGACCATCCCGCACGCGCTGATGGCCGAGCGTATCTTTGTCCTGAAGCCTCTTGCCGACATCGCGCCCTCGCTGCGCCATCCTGTTTTGAACAAAACTGTTCAGGAGCTGCTTGATGCACTGCCACAAGGGGATACGGCTTTTTCTGTTGAGGGCTCTTTGCTGTAATGGCTCCCACGATCCCGCCTCTTTTCAAACGCCCGGCCCAACGCCCCCTTGTCATGGGGATTGTCAACGTGACGCCTGACTCGTTTTCAGGAGATGGGCTGTGTCTTTCCCCGGGTGGGCCGGATAAGGCTCTTACCATTGCGTTGCAGATGATTGAGGACGGCGCGGACATTCTTGATATCGGCGGCGAAAGCACCCGCCCCGGCGCAACGCCTGTTGGTGAGCAAGAGGAAATCGACCGGACAGCCCCACTTCTCGCCGCGCTACGCAGGGCAATGCCCGATCTGCCGCTGAGCATCGACACGATGAAGCCTGCTGTCGCCGCCGAAGCCCTCAAAGCAGGGGCCTCGATCCTGAATGACGTTTCAGGCCTTCGTCAACAGCCCGTTATGCGCACGCTTGCGGCACAAAGCGGGGCCTATCTCGTTCAAATGCACAACAGCGCAAGACCTGAGGCGATAGCCAACACAACCAGTCTTGGCGCGGCGTATCTCGCACCCGAAGAACAAACCATCGCCAGCATCCGTCAGGATTTGGCTGCCCTTGCTGACGAGGCTTTGAACGCGGGTGTGCCTTCCGAAAAGATTATTCTGGACCCCGGCATCGGGTTCGGCAAAAGCCAACAGATGAATCTTGCGCTCATCGCGCAGCTCACAGCCTTTCTGCCACTTGGCTATCCGCTGCTTGTTGCCGCCTCGCGCAAGAACTTTATCGGGCGTGTCCTTGATCTGCCCGTCACTCAGCGGCTTGAAGGCACCGCTGCCGTCACAGCTATCAGCGTAATGCAAGGCGCGTCAATCCTGCGTGTTCACGATGTCCATTCCATGCGCCGCGTTGTCGATATGGCCGTAGCCCTTAAAATGGCGACAGCTTGATTCTTACAAGCCGAGCCCACAAAAAAGGGGAGGCCAAGCCTCCCCTTTTTCTTTTTTTATGTGTGTTGACTTACGCAGCCTTGGCGATCTTCTTGCGCGAAGCATAGCCAGCCAAAGAGGCAATCCCCAGCCCGAACAGCGGCAAAGCAGCCGGAAGCGGAACGGCCGAAGCCGAAACCGTGGAGGTCAGCGTCGTTGCGCCGGTAACCGAACCGAACAGGGCCACCGAGAAGTAAATGGCGTTCTGGGCCAGATTCAGAACTTGAACCGAACCGCCCGTCTTGGTGTCATTCCACGCCAAAGAAAGAATTAAATCACCAAAATCAAGCGTATTTGCCGGATTGTTCGTGGAGACGGACGCCATTACATTGCGTGCGCCGACATAAAGAACGCTATTTTCAAAAGAACCGCTATCCAAGGAAAAGGCATAACGCGCACTCGTCATGCCGGTCACCGAGCTATTAAACCCGTAACCCGCCGAGGAGCCAACCACATCTGTCTGAGAATAAGTGTACCCATCGTCCAAAACAGACGCGACAGACGCATGAGCCGGGGCCCCGAAGGTCAAAAAGGAAACAAGCGCGAGAAGCGCAACAAAAGGTTTCTTCATGGAAGTTTCTTTCAAAAATGTAGCCGATAGAGTCACGTAGCACACAGCCGCATTTATGACAAGGGCAAAACAATCCAGCCCAAAGCACAAAAAAGAGGGATTATTGGTTAATATTTGCCAACAAAGCAGCTGCTGCCTCGCGTTCGGCAAACGGCGTCTCTCCCGCCAGGGCTTTGCGCAATGACTCGCGCGCCGCATCAAGATGGCCCGTCTGAACCAATAAGCAGCCATAATGGTAATGAACCGCCGGTGGTATCGGGCCCGTCATGGCCAGAATCCGCTCAAAAATGGTCTGGGCCTGCTGGAGCTTGCCTTGACGGAAATAGACCCAGGCCAGCGTATCCAGATAAACCGGCGAGTCGCTGCGAATAAAGCGCTCGGCCATAACCCGCGCCTTTTCAAGAGCCTCCGCAGAGTTGCTTAAATGATCGGCGACAAGCTGCGCATAGTTATTCGCGGCTACCGTGCTGTTGGGATTACGAGCAAGAATCTCGTCGTAAACTTTCTCTGCTCGGTCGTAAGAGTCCATCTTTGTCAGAATTTCCGCTTTGGCCAACAAAAGCTCGATGGCACCATGCGTCGCCTCTTGTCCCTTAATCAACAACGCCAAGCCGTCGTCAAAGCGGCCGTCCTGCATGAAAAGGCGCAACCGGCCCAAATAGGCGGACAGATCAGTCGTCCCGGCGGCAAGGGCCTTGTCATAGGCTTCCGCCGCTTTTTCCCTGTGCTCTGAATAGGCGAAGGCTTGTCCTAAAAGGACCCAGACCCCCGGGGACTTGTCGGGCAACGAAGAAAGAAAAGACACCAGCGCGGCGACTTGTCCCTGCTTTACGCTGAGGCCGTACAACTCCCGAAGCGCATGACTGGAAATCGGAGCCGCATTGTCTTCGGAGACGATTTGCTTGAACAACGTGATTGCCGTCGCGATTTCACCCGTCTGGGCCGCCCTTTGGGCCTTCAGAAACAAAACCGTCCGCTGCTGATCAGGCAAATCGGCAAGATGGGTCAAAGCCGCATCGAACCGACCCCAGTCCTGCGCCTGCAACGCAATACGGGCCGAGGTTTCCCAAGCCACAGAAAAAGCAGGATCAAGTTTGATCACCTGATCGACGAGGACCAAGGCCTGCGCTGTATCTTGTCGCAAAGCCAAAAGTTGCGCGAGACGGATGTGCGCGACACGGTTTGCCGGATCCAAATCGACATAACGCGACAAGGTCTCGATCGCGAGATCAAGATAGCCCTGTCGCACAAAAATCTCGGCAAGGAGCTGGGCTGCTCCATTCATTTTCGGCGCATCCCGAATGATCGTCTGCAAAACAAGCGCGGCTTCCTGATAGGCTCCCTGATCAGTTAACAGGCGGGCCCGAACAAAAAGGGCGTCTCTGTTATTGGGGTCGGCGTCAAGGACCATGGCAACAAGCTTTTCTGCCGTAGCCCGATCCCCCTTTTGATACTGGATTTCGGCCAAGGAGGCGCGGGCTGTCAAGCCTTCGCTGGTATCGCTTTTGAACACCCGGTCATTGTCAATCATTTCCTGAAGCAATGCCAGAGCCTTATCTGTCGATTTATGCGTCATATACAGATCGGCAAGCCAAAAGGCATAGTCGGCGGCACCCGGCTCTTTTTGCATAAAGGCCCTTATTTGGTTCTCCGCAGCAAGAACGCCTCGATGGCTTTCCAGAAAAGAGACGAGCATGCGTTTCATGGTGCGATTGTCGGGGCTGTGGTCAATGGCGTCTTGCCAAACGGCCTGTGCGTCATCAAGGCGTCCGGCCTTAAGAAACAGTTTAACAAGGCCATCGCGCACCACAATATCGTCAGGCGTCAAGGTAAAAAGACGCTGATAGGTCGCAACGGCCTGATCCATTTCACCGCGCTTTTCCAAAACGACGGCCTGCAAAATCAACAAAGGCGTGCTGTCTGGATTGCTGGCCGTTCCCTTTTCGATGATGGTTTTAGCGGCATCCAGATCGTTCTGGGCCAGATAGAGCCCCGTCAAGACCGAGTAAGCGACAAGACAATGAGCATCACGGTCCAAGGCCTTCTTTGCAACTTGTTCCGCCGTCTCATAATCCTTGCTGCGGAACAATAAGGCGGCATGCAAGGCATAAACCTCGGTGTCGTCCGGTGCCTCTTTCAAAAGAGTCTGGATGCGCTTGTTGGCTTCGCCCAAATCGCCTCCGGCAATCAGGTAATGGACAAGCCGCTTGAGGGCCGGGACATAATGGGCATCCTGTTGTTCAGCCGCCATAAATTGGGCGAAGGCATTGCGCAGTTCGCCTTCCGCTTCGTCAACCAGCCCAAGGCGATAGCGCACCTGTGCATCAGACGGCTTGATGCGCGCGGCATTTTTGTATTCAATGCGCGCTCTGGCATAGTCTTTTTGTTCGAACAGCGCGTTCCCGCGTTGCAAATATTTCGCCTCGCGGTCATCCTGACTGTCGCATCCCGCATTCGCCAAAAGAACAAACAACAGCCCGGCCATAGCCCAATTTTTTCTTGCTCTAGCCTGCATAACCGCCTCCTTGTCTGCCTGTGGTTTTCAGCGATCAGCTTAAGGGCTCATCGAGAAACGACAACCATTCCTCTTTCGCGAAAAGATCCCGATGATCATTGAGAACCGTCCCGATCACCGTCGTTGCACTCAAAATCTCCAACGAGCGGGAAACATCGGCGACAGGTGTCTTGCCTTCCCGCGCAACAAGCAACACCCCGTCGATATGGGGCAAAAAGGTCAGCGGATCATCCTGAACCAAAAGCGGCGGCATATCATAAATGACAAGGCGGTCGGGATAGCGCTCACGCAACTCGCAAGCAAGGTTCGCCATCTGGGGCGAGCCAAGAACTTCCGAGGAATGCTCGACCGAAGCCCCCGACGGCAGAATCGTCATGCGGTTAAGCGGCAACCGCTCCATGCAATCCGCAATCGAAGCCTTGCCTGACAAATAATCGGCAATACCGGCGCGGGGTTGAAGCCCCAGATAGGAATGAACCGACGGGTGGCGTAAATCGAGATCAACCAAAAGAACCGTCTGGTTCAAATCCAGCGCGATGCTCATGGCAAGATTGATCGCAATCGTCGTCTTGCCCTCGTCATAATTCGGACTCGTCACAGCCAGCGTCTTAAACTCATTTTTACGCATAGTCTGTAGAACCTGCGTGCGCAAAATTCTGAACAAATCCGCATGAGGATTCTTGGCCAGTGCCGCAATAATCCGGTTCTGTTCGCAAAAAGCATCGGAAATCCGCACTGACGGACCGGGCAAAGAATCGGTTACATCCTGAGCATATTCGGCCTGTACGGCGACATGCCGGCTCTCGTGACCCTGTCGATCCTGTCTTGCCTTCAGAAGGGCTTTTTCCAACTTATCCATCAATCTATCCTTCACACCAAGCCAAGTTTCAACGCAACCACCGACACCAACACATCCAGCGGCATCACAAAAGTGGAAAACAGCACAGCCGCCAGCACAGCCAGCGCAAGGATAAGCCCCAGCCGCTTTCTTGTTCTGGACACAGAAATCTTGCGATCCGTCATGACAGAAATATGCGGGATTCTGACAAGCGGGGCCACACCGACCAGGGAAGCCATATGCGTGCTCCCTATAACGACCGGCGAGAAAAAGAACGGGACAACGACCAAGACCAACGCCCCGCCGGCGGCGCAAACCATCGAAACCACCGCCAACAAAGCCCGCGGCGGAGAGGTTGTCAAAGGCAGTTCGGGGGGATTGATCAAAATGAGCCGTTGGCCCACGCGGTCTTGTTCGATCGCTGCATTCATTTCAGCCGATTGCTTTGTCACTTTCAGTTGCCGATAATGTTCACGATCATTTTCATAATCACGCGTCAAGGCGGCAAGTTTTTGTTCGACCCCCGGGTTTTCAATCACGGCCTGTTGCTTTTTGGCCAACTCCTCGCTGATCGCCTTCTTTTGGGCCCGCAGAGCCCGTGCCTGCTCCTCGACGGACTTGATCTGGGCAACGACCTGAAGATACGCGGGATTATCCGCGTCTTTTTGAATCAGGGAAAGATCGTCTGATGTTGCTTCCCCCTTATCAAGCTGAGCTTGATAGGCGGCCAACTCCCGCCGCAGGGCGATCACATCGGGATGCTTTTCGCCTGATACTTTTTGTGCCGAGTCCAGACGCGTCTGGGCATCCTGCACAAGCGACTTGAGGATCGCTGTTGAAGGACCTTTTCCCTGACCGGCTTCCATGGCCTCGATCTGACGCGAAATCTTGACAACATCGGGATGCGAGGGGCCGTATTTAGCCGACAAGGTCGCATATTCCGATTTCAGAGCCCGCAACTGGATGGAAGGCGAGGTCAGCATTTTTCCATCTGCAATAATACTGGAATAAGGATCAAGCCCAGCCAGACGCGCCCGCAAAGCACCTTGTTCGCCTAAGTTTGTAGAAATCTGGCTATCCAAATTTTGCAGGCTTAGAAGCAACGAAGTTGCCGCTTGCTGATTGAAGGCAAGGGCTTCAGGTCGTGTTTCGCCATAGGTCGAATAAAACTCGGCTAGTTTCTTTTCCTGCTCGACCAGTGCCTCGCCAAGGGTTTTAACCTGCTCGTCCAAAAAGGCATTTGTCTCCTTGGCCTGCGACCGCTTTTGGCTGATATCCTCATCCAGAAAACGAGAAACCAGCTCATTGGTGACCTTCTGGGCCATCAACGGATCGGTATAGGTAAACGTCAAAGTAAACGCGATCGCCGAAAGCTGGCCTGCCGAAACCTTTTGCGCAGCAGACGGGTTCGCAAAACTGCCCCCGACAAGATCGAGCTTGATCTTACGCCGCATCCCTTCGGCAATAACGGCCATAGGCTGTTTGCGTCTGTTTTTGGCATAAAGATCGTATTTCGTGATGATCTCGACAAGCGATCCTGTCGACAGCACCCGCTGTTGCAAATAACTGATTTGACGGTCAACCATCGCCTCTTTCGTGGCGGCAACCGTCTCCGGGGCTTCGGTCACAACCGAAGAAACTTCAGGCAAAGCAACCTCGACCGTCGCCGTTGCGGTGTAACGGGACCACGAAAAGCTGAACAGAAGGCCCATCACGCACAAACAACCAAACGCCACAACCAGCCGTTTCCTGTAATGCGCCAAAAGCCCCATTAATTCTCTCAAATCCATTTCTTCCATTGCTGGCTCCCTGTCGCACACAAAGCGTTTTGTTATTGGGCGTTGGCCCAGTCATATTGATAGGTAAACCCTATCCGGGCAATATTCTGTTTGATGGCTTTTGGCTCATCCCTTTTTTCCTCTCGCTTATAGCCGTACGAGGCCGATAAAGCGGCGTGAGGCGACAGGCCATAAGCCATCCCGACCGTACCGCCAATCATGTTCTTAAATGATGAGCTGCTTGTTCCGTTTACAGAATCCAGAAATTGATAGCTCGTGCTAGCCTTGAAGGACAAGGCGTTATCGACCGCATGCGAGCCGCTTAAGGCCAACACGGAAACAAGCTCGTCATCACTGTTGGCAAAAGATTGCTGTTTGCGCTGGGCTTCCAGCGCAAACGTGTCCTGTTCCCCAGTATAAAAAGCTTTCATGAGATACACGGCTTGATCGGTCCACGCTTGCGTCTCGATTCCGTTCGTCTCCTCGCGGGAAAACTGGAAGCCGACTCCGGCTTGAAGTGACCACTTTTCGGAAAAACGGTGCCGAAATCCGGTCATAGGTGTTATAGAATCATTTGTCTTGTCTGTCCCTTCATCCGACTGGTAACGCCGGAACCCACACGATAACACGCCGTCATCCTGTGGAGACAAGGCCCGCGTGTAGGAGGGAAGAAGAGAAAACAAATGATAATCCGTATAAATGTCGTTGTCATAGGTGGTGTTGGTATAGGCAGCCTCAAGACCAACCTTATCAAGTGGCGACAGGGCATAGCCAGCCTCTGGTGACACAGAAAACGACCGACGTCGCACGTTTGTCGTCGCCAGACCAAGGTCAATCAATTCGCCCGTGCGGGTTGTGTCGTCATCACCGGAAGCCGTCAACGCAACCGAAGCGCGCTGGGTCTTGCGCTTTATATCGACCTTGCCATGCAGGTCTGTCTCGTTGAACGAGCTGTCATCATAAAGCCCCTGCCCAGCCTCTCCCTCAAACTGCAAAGCCGACCGTTCCGACACAGTCCGATGTGACAGGCGCACCGCCGTCTGGGAGCCATACAAGCCCTCCCGGTCTTGGCCCCGCATCAACGGGTTGGAGTCATAAGACCCATCCTCGGACAGGGCGACCTTTGTCTCCCACACCGGCGCAGCCTGCGCCAGAGCCTGGGATGCCCCTGCGGACAAGACGAACGTCGCCATAATCGCCAAAGCTGGCGTGGCGGACGCGGAGCATAAAAGAAAACGAAAGGGAACCATTCGAGAGAAAAACTGCCTTCTATTTGTGCTTAAAACAACCCGGCCGTGGGAACAAACACAACATCACCGGGAACCAGCTCCAGATCGCGTTCCAGATGCTTGCCTTCCGTAATATCGTCATAAGGATAGGAGATCGAACGCTTTTTCCCATTGCTGTTACGCAAGACAACAATCCCGCCCTCGCTAGCATAGGGGGTCAGACCGCCAGCCTGACTGAGGGCCTGCATCACCGTCATCTGGCGACCAATCACAAAGTCACCGGGTTTTGTAACCTGCCCCATCACGCTAATCGTGTGGCCAAGCGGGGCCTTGACGATCACCGACACGCTCGCATCGGGAATGACGTTGGCCAGCTGCTCCTTGACACGGGCCTGCGCTTCAGCGGGCGTCAGGTCTTGCAACGAAATCGTACCCGCCAAAGGAAACGTCACCGTTCCATCAGGTAAAACGACAAGCTCTTGATCCAGCCCCTCTTCCTTCCAAACGGTGATTTGCAAAACATCGCCCGCCCGTATCTTGAATCCGGCCTCTGCGGCCTGAACCGCCGAGCTTATCGTTAACAAAAGACAGACGCCCAAAAGGATTTTCGCAAGCCGCATCGTACCGCCCCCAATAGAATAAAATGTGATGTTCGCACTATACGCAACGCAGGGAAAATGAAAAGACATATTGTATTCATCAGAAAAGATTGGCATTTTGTTCCTGATGTTTTTGTTCCTTTACGCAGGGCGTTCCGACGACATGTATGCAAACTATTTCAACTTTTCCGAAATGCCTTTTTCTCTTCTGCCCGACTGCGCTTTTCTTTACCCAAGCCGCAAGCATGAAAAAGTCATTAACAT
The DNA here is from genome assembly GCA_028683655.1 of Alphaproteobacteria bacterium. Taxonomy (GTDB): domain Bacteria; phylum Pseudomonadota; class Alphaproteobacteria; order UBA9219; family UBA9219; genus UBA8914. The sequence continues at coordinate 1,690 of JAQUHK010000052.1, read as the reverse complement.
GCTTGACTATGGCCTTGCCTCCCAAACCGGCTTTGTGGTGATCACCGGTGAAGTCGGAGCTGGAAAGACAACCCTTTTACGCACATTGGTTAAGAAGGATCACCCGTCCCTGATCCTTGGCATGATTACCAATCCCAGCCCGTCCTTCGGCTCGCTGATGAAGTGGGTTGTCCATGCCTTCGACATCAAGACAACAGCCCAAGACACACCCGCGCTCTATGACGCTTTTGTGACCTTTTTGATCCAGCGTTACGGACAAGGAAAACGCGCCGTCCTGATTATCGACGAAGCCCAGAATATGAAGGCCGACATGCTTGAGGAGCTGCGCATGCTCTCCAACGTGAACAACGAAAAAGACCAGCTTCTTCAAATCATTATGGTCGGACAGCCTGAGCTTCTGGAAACACTTAAGGGCGACAATCTGCGCCAGTTTGTCCAGCGGATCGGGGTTCATTGTCATCTGGACCCACTCAGCCCCGCCGAAACAGCCGCCTATATCCGCCACCGGTTGCACCATGTTGGCGGGCGGGAGGATTTATTCGACAACGAGGCCTTGGCCGCCGTGTATCATTTGACGTTCGGCATTCCGCGCCTGATCAACCTGCTATGCGACCTGGCCTTGGTCTATGCCTTTTCCGAAGACGCCACCAAAATCGACCTTAAAACCGTTATGGAAGCCGTCAAAGACCGCGCCAGCTCTGGCCTGTCCGCCTTCCGCGCGTTGCCCGAACACGCCTCGCTCTATAGCCTGTCTTTAGAAATCAAACCCCATCTGGTTGAAATGGCTCGCAGAGAAACTATTTGACAGATTTTTTTATTCCGTGTCAGGATGAAGCCCTGACGAAGAAACGGGCAAGGACAGTTATGTTCATTCAAAATCTTCTAGTCGTTAGACGCGCGCTGGACACGGGGCAATCCTAAGAGATTGCACGACCGCCAGCGCGTACCCCAGACCCTCCAAAACAGGGTCTTTTTTATTGCCCGAAATCCACCCAACCCCACCAAGAAAGAAAAGGAGACTCCCCATGTTTATCGACCCGCAAACCATGCAAGGCACCGCCGGTGCCGCCTCGTCCCGCCCTTCAATGTCTGGCGCGGCAATGGTCTGGGCCGCGCTAGTCGAGCACCAAACAGACCTCGTCTTCGGGTATCCCGGCGGGAGCATCCTGCCCGTCTATAATCTGTTGCGGGGCCAAAACGGCATCCGTCATATCCTGCCGCGCCATGAACAGGCTGGTGCTTTTGCGGCCACTGCCTATGCCAAAGCCTCCGGCAAAACGGGCGTGCTGATCGTCACCTCCGGCCCCGGAGCAACCAACACCGTTACCGGCCTTGCCGAAGCCTATGCCGACTCTATCCCGCTCGTGATGATCGCGGGGCAGGTGCCGACGGCACTGATCGGCTCGCGCGCCTTTCAGGAAAGCGATATCACCGGCATGACCCGCCCCTGCACCAAAGCAAGCTGGCTGGTGCGCGATAGTGCGGACCTTCCCTTTCTGTTGCACGAAGCCTTCCGCGTTGCCTCAAGTGGGCGCAAGGGGCCCGTCGTGATCGACCTGCCCAAAGATATTCAGCTCGCGCAAGGGGATTATATCTCCCGCGCGGCCTATGGTGCTCTTTTCGTGCCACCGGCATCGCCCCCGCAGTGCCTCGATATCGCCGCGTTGGAACAAGCCGTTGCGATGATGGA
>JAQUHK010000051.1 GCA_028683655.1 Alphaproteobacteria bacterium | reverse complement strand
GATGGAAGGCGATCATCACTATGCGGGCAAGCGGATCGGCGTTGTTCAAATCGCGGGCCTGATTGCGCGTCGCATTTTGTGCGAGGTATATCTCAAGAACAAACTCCAGACGGGTGAGCGTTTCGGCATGATCCGCTTTGGCAGCCGCACGGATGTTTATCTGCCGCTTGGCATCACACCGCTGGTTTGCGTTGGTCAACGTGCGGTCGGTGGCGAGACGATTTTGGCCGACTGCAAAGGGCAGGCAGAACCCCGTCGCGGAGAGGTGCGCTGAGATGACCGAGCCAACCCCCAAGCCCGTTCGCCCCGCTATGCGCGAATTTCCGCTTACCCGTTTATTGCCGAATATGCTCACGATGATGTCCCTGTTCGGCGGTTTGACGGCGGTGCGCTTTGCGATGCAGGAGCGGTGGGAAGCCGCCGCGCTTGCCATCGTAATTGCCAGCGTTTTCGACGTTCTGGATGGGCGCGTGGCGCGGATGCTGGGCGCGACCAGCAAGTTCGGGGCCGAGCTTGACTCGCTTGCTGACTTGACCAGCTTTGGTGTTGCGCCTGCGCTCGTGCTTTACCTGTGGAATCTGCAAAACAGCGCAAGTGGTCTGGCGTGGACGGCGGTGCTTATTTTTGCGGCCTGTTCCGCGTTGCGTTTGGCGCGCTTTAATACGATGCTTGATGATGTTGATGCGCCGAAATGGACGAAGGGCTATTTCACGGGCGTGCCTGCGCCTGCGGGGGCGGGGCTTGCGCTGATGCCGCTCTTTTTCTTTTTGGAGTTTGGCGAAAGCCTGCGGATGGCACCGGTTCTGCTGTCGATCTGGATGATCCTCTCCGGTGGCTTGATGGTCAGTCGCATTCCGACGCTGGCGATGAAGAACCGCCGCGTCGCGCCCATCTTCGTCATGCCGATCATGGCGGCGGTGTGTTTTATCGGCGTGAACCTGTTCACCAACACATGGCTTACGCTGTCGGCTTTATCGGTTGTCTATTTCCTGATGATCCCGCTGGGGTGGGTCAGCTATCGCCGCCGTGAAAAGAAAGAACGTAAAGGAACCGCCGCATGATAAAAACGGTTGAGATTGAAAAGCCCTCTGGCAGCAAAATTGCGATAGCCAATGATCGTAAGCTGACCTTTATCGCAGGCCCGTGCCAGATGGAATCGCGTGAGCAAGCGGTTGAGATGAGCGCGGCGATTGCCGAAATCGGGCGCAAGTACGATGTCGGGATGATCTATAAAACGTCCTTCGACAAAGCCAACCGCAGCTCGATTGGCACCCAGCGCGGCATCGGGCTTGAAGCCTCGCTGCCGATTTTTGAAGAGGTGCGCAAAACCTCTGGCCTTCCTGTCCTGACTGATATTCACGATGCGGCGCAGATTGCTCAAGTCGCACCTTTTGTTGATGTGCTGCAAATCCCTGCCTTTTTGTGCCGCCAGACGGATTTGCTGCTTGCCGCTGGAAAGACGGGCAAGGCGATCAATGTCAAGAAGGGCCAGTTCCTCGCGCCATGGGACATGAAGAATGTCGCCGCCAAAATCGCCTCAACGGGCAACGAGCGGATCATGCTGTGTGAACGCGGCGTGAGCTTTGGCTATAACACGCTCGTGTCCGACATGCGCAGCTTGCCGATCATGGCGGAGACGGGCTATCCCGTCATTTTCGATGCGACGCACTCTGTGCAGCAACCGGGTGGTAAGGGCGAATGCAGCGGCGGGGAGCGTCGCTTTGTCTCGGCCCTCGCGCGCGCGGCGGTGGCTGTCGGTGTGGCGGGCGTGTTTATCGAAACGCACCCCGACCCCGATCATGCGCCCTCTGACGGCCCCAACATGGTCGCCTTCAAAGACTTCCCCGAACTGATCGAAACGCTTCTGGCCTATGATGCGTTGGGGAAAAAGTAAGAAGGCATTCGGGGGTCGGGGGGCGGCATTCAGGGAAGGACTCGTCATTGCGAGCGACCTTTAGGTCGCGTGGCAACACGTCATCACGAGGAGCGCGATAGCGCGACGTGGTGATCCAGTCCTTCTGCTTGAAAGTTGGGGACTGGATCGCCACAGCCCCTTCGGGGCTTCGCGATGACGAAGGAAAAAGCCTTTCCCTGAATGCCGACCCCCGACCCCCGAATGCCCCCTTAAACAATTCCCTCATGCAACAGATCATGGATATGCAAGATGCCGACGGGCTCGTTTTGCTCGTTGACGACAAAGACCTGTGTGCGTTTGGTTTTGTTGAGCGTGTTCACGGCTTCGGCGGCCAGAAGACGCGGAGAGATCGTCATGGGGTTGCGCGTCATTACGGACTCGGCGGATTTCTGGACCAGCCCATCACTCATATGACGACGTAAATCGCCGTCGGTGATGATGCCCAGAAGTTTGCCGTCCGCATCCACAATACCGGCGCAGCCAAAGCGTTTTTCCGTCATGACGACGAGCACATGCGCCATCGGGTCTGCTTCGCGAACCAGCGGCAAGGACTCTTTGGGGTGCATGATATTCTCGACGCGCAGCAACGTTTTGCCAAGCTTGCCTCCGGGATGGAAATTCTTGAAATCTTCGGCACTGAACCCCTTTTGCTCCAGAATGGCGACGGCCAAAGCATCACCAAGAGCCAACGTCATCGTCGTTGACGTTGTCGGCGCAAGGCCAAGAGCACCGACTTCGGGTAGTTGGGGGAGAAGCAAAAGCACATTGCCCGCCTGAGCCAGCGTGCTTTGCGGGCGGCTTGTGATGGCGATCAGCGGTATATCAAAACGGTGGGTGTAATGAATAATGTCGCCCAGCTCCGCCGACTCGCCACTGTTCGAAATGGCGATCACGGCATCTCCGGCCATAATCATGCCCAAGTCACCATGGCTGGCTTCCCCCGGATGGACGAAGTGCGCAGGCGTTCCTGTGGAGGCCATTGTCGCAGCGATTTTGCGGGCAATATGACCGCTTTTGCCCATACCCGTGACGATCACGCGCCCCTTGCATGCGACAAGAATACGCACCGCTTCGATAAACGGGCCGTTCAGCTGTTCGGCCTGCGCGGCCAACGCCTTGCTTTCCTCGCTCAGCACCCTGCGGCCACTGGCGAGAATGGACTCCTGCCTATCGGTGGGGAGGGGAGCGTTGGCAGCTTGTGACATCTTCATATCCTTTGTTGGTATGCCCTAAGCACTTCAATAGTCGAGCCCTATCGAAAAAAAAGCGTCATACCGGCGCAGGCCGGTATCCAGTCCCCAACCCGCCGTTTGATCCAAACGGTCAGGGTTGATGAGTCTTATGCCGCGTGGACACGCGGCTCCTAGATTCCGGCTTTCGCCGGAATGACTCAGTTATTATACGGCACGACCAACTCTTGAAGCACGAGCAGTCTGGCCCTATTCATACGGCGGGGGGGGCAAGGATACAAGAGGTTCGTGCTGGTCTTTTTACTTATTCACCCGCACCCAAAGCTGTAGCTTGCTGTAATCATTACTTATTGTAATGCGGTGAACGAGGCGCAGCAGGATGGGGAAGCCAAGGCCGCCGGGCAGCTCGGTCGTGCATTCCTTGATCTGGCCACTGCGGGCTAGCGACAGGACGACCCCGACGCGCCCCTGCATAGAGGGGATTTGATAGAAAGAGAGCAGGATAACACCAGCCCTTTGGCGGGCATGAAAGCCCAGAACCTCGGCCTGCCCGTGCAAAACGGCGTTGGCGATACATTCGGCCAGAATCAGGAATAGGTCGGATTCGTCGATGAAGCCCTTGGGGAACGAGCCCAGAATCTTGTCAATCGTGGTTGGATCCCACAAGGCCTGCCGGTCAAAAGCCGCCTGATACAGGATATCAGAACGGCTCATCGCGTCATCTATTTTTTGCGCATGTGCCGTGCTTAAGAATCCGAACATTTTAGTCATGGTCTCGCCCTTTTTTATGGTCTTATTTCAGCGATCCGGTTGAGTTCGACAATGTCGAAGAGTTTGCAGATATCTTTGTTGGGTTTTTCGATGACGAAGGCCGCCTGTTTTTCTTTCACGCGGCGCAGGATGCGGATGAGAACGCCAAGCCAGTGGCTGTCCATACGCAGGACTTCGGCAAAGTTCATGCGCACGACATCGACCTCGCCATTATCGACAAGCGTTGTGATCTGATAGACCAGCTGTTCGCCTTCCTTATGTTGGTGAAAGGTCAAAACGCCAGAGATGTAAATGGCAAGGTCTTTGCCCTCTCGGCGAAACTTAAAGGCCATGGTCTTCTCTCCTTTGAAGCGTAATAAGGGTCATGTCGTCGATCAACCCGCCTTCGGGGGCCAGCGTCTCGGCCAGATCATGATGATTGAAATTCGCGCGGTCAAGAATGGATAGAGGTTCTTCACTGATGCTTTCCGACCAGCCATCGCTGTAAAGAACCATTGTCGAGCCGACTTCCATTACCGTTTGCGCGGTCGTCAGGGCGACAACCCCTGAACCCAGCGGCAAACCTCGTGTTTTAAGCTCGTCGATCTTACCGTTACGCACAAGATAGGGAGAGGGGATGCCCGATCCCGCGAAGCGGACTTGGCCCGTCACACGGTTGTAGGTCATGGCGAAAGCACCGGCAAAAAGCTGGCCGAACGAGATTTTGGCCATCGCGGCATCCAGTTTGTTCAAGAACACGCCGGGATCGTGCATTTCCTCGTGATATTCCTGAACGAGGCAATCGACGCGCAAGGCGTTGATCGCGCCAGCGAGGCCATGGGCACTTGCATCGATCAGGACAAGGGCCAGATGCTGGTCGTCCAGTGCGCGCAGCGACCACAGATCGCCGCCGATTTCATCGTGAGGCCGATAAACGGACGACAGGCGCAAGCCATAGGAGTTCGAGAGTGAATCCACCGTTTCCTGTGTCGGCAAGATGGCGTCGAGGAAGGAGTGGGTGATTTCGATATGCGCCTGAATCCGGTTGCGAAAATCGAAAAGCACGCGCGAGGAAATGGCACTGCGCAAATGGGCGGTGATACGCGCCTTAAGCTCGGAAAGATGGAAGGGGCGGCTGACCACATCGGTGGCACCAAGGTTGAAACATTTGACGCGGTCGTCTTCGCTTTGAAGGCCCGTTTGTACAAGGATGGAAAGGCGATCAAACGCCGGGTTGGCGCGTAGCTGGCGCATCAGCTCAAGCCCGTCCATGCGGGGCATGCGAATATCAAGCAGGATCAGGTCGGGCTGGAACCGTGTGACCAGCTCAAGCGCGACGACGCCGTCCTCGGCTTCGTCGATAATGCCGATCCCCAGTTTTTCACAGACGTTGCGTAACAAGACCCTGTTGGTGGGATCGTCGTCGATGATAACAATATGCGCGCGGCTAAACTCCGTCGCGATATCTTCTTCTGTCAGCGGTTTGATGGGCACGTCTTCTGGCCTCCCTTTACCTTCAAAGGTTATACCAGTTTTATTTTTTTACGTTTAAATATGTCTTAATGATGGGCATATGCGTTTACACAGTCTGTTAAAGACTTTCTTTATTTCAAGGCAGAAAATGAAATACAGCTGGATGTTCTATTGAGAATTTTCTTGCGTTGTACTGGGCGCATCTTCGCGGGCGATCAGATAGAGCGGGCGACCTTTGACCTCGGTATAAACGCGCGCCAAATACTCGCCGACGATGCCGAGGCTGAGAAGCTGCATGCCGCCCAGAAAGAGCAGGCCTGTCATCAGCGAGGCATAACCCGGCACATCCACGCCATAGATGACGGTGCGCAGGGCCAAAAACAAACCATAGGCCAAAGCCATCAGCGAGATGAAGCTGCCGAACCATGTCCAGATGCGCAGGGGCAGGGTGCTGAAGGAGGAAATGCCGTCGAAGGCAAAACGGAAAAGGCGCGCAAAGTTCCAGTTTGACTGCCCACCCAAACGCGGATCGACATGAAAGGGAACCGAGGCCGTTTCAAAACCAACCCATGTCATCAGGCCCTTCATGAAGCGCGTGCGCTCTGGCATCGTGTTGATGGCGTCGATGACGGCGCGGTCAAGCAAGCGGAAATCGCCCGCGCCTTCGGGTAACTCGATCTCGGCTATTTTGTGGAAAAGGCTGTAAAAGGCCTTGGAGAGAAGAATCCGCAGCCGCCCGTCCGTGTCGCGGTTGGTGCGAATGGCATAGACCATGCGCGCGCCGCCCTGCCACGCCGCCACAAGCTGCGGCAGCGTTTCGGGTGGATGCTGAAGATCGCTGTCCATCATGATCGCCGCGCGGCCTCGTGCTTTATGCAGGCCGCAGGTGAGGGCCGCCTCTTTGCCAAAATTGCGCGCAAAGCGGATGGTGCGCAGGCGTCCGTCTTTTTGCTGGGCGGCAAGCAGGTGGGTATAGGTGTCGTCCGTGCTGCCATCATCAATGCACAGAATCTCGGCTGTCAGTTTCAGTTCATCCAATACGGGAGCCAGCCGCTTCATCAACGGGACGATTAAGTCGCCCTCGTTGTGAAAAGGCAGGATGATGGAAAGATCGGGAGGGGTATTTGTCATGGGGCAGAGCGTCTGTTTGAGGATGATGAACTGAGATGGTTTTACAAACACGAGTCTTTCCGTGAAAGCGGGAATCTAGTTGTTGAAGACATCCCTTGGGATGAACATGGATCCCCGCTTTCGCGGGGATGACGCCATTTTTATGTATACTTCTCGCACGTCAAGAGTTGGGCTTTTCATCGAAAAAAAAGCGTCATAGACACGCGGCCCCTAGATTCCGGCCTGCGCCGGAATGACTTGATTTTTAAGACGACACCCCCAACTTTTTAGTCATAGTGAGTCTATACAAAGCAAAAAAAGAGTCACTCAAGAAAATCTGCTGGCAACAACAAGCTTTCCTGAATGACTCCTTTTGGGGTCAAAGACTTCGTTGGTTTAGAAGCCTTCGCGCTCTTTGCGCTTGCGTTCGACCTTGCGGGCGCGACGAACGGCCTCGGCCTGTTCGCGGGCGCGCTTTTCCGAAGGCTTCTCGTAATTGCGGCGCAGCTTCATTTCACGAAACACGCCTTCACGTTGCAGCTTCTTCTTCAAGACACGCAGGGCTTGGTCAACATTATTATCACGCACGAGAACTTGCACGAAAATCCCCTCCTTACGGGAACAGTAGGTTCAAAGTCGGGAAGAGAGCCGCGTTTCTGTCGTTTGACAGAGGCAACAACCCGCCCCTTCCAAAGGACGTCCGCCCCGTGGAAGGGTGTTTGATAGCACAATCAACCGTTTAGGGGAAAGCCTTTCTTTGCCTTTTCTTGCAAAGAAGGGCAAAAGGCCCATCCTTTTGAAAATGAAGCAAAAAAAGCTTACTTCTTGCGGAACTTGTCCAGTGAGATGACTTCGCCGCGCTTTTCTTCTTCTTTCGGGGGCAAGGATGTCTCACCCGACTCGGCTTTGGGCTCTTCGGTTTCGCCGTCCTCTCCGCTGGAGGGGATATTCTGGAATTGCAGAGCGAAATTGACCGACGGATCGGCAAAAGTCGTGATCGCGGCAAACGGGATAATCAGGCGTTCGCGCACGTTGTTAAAGCTGAGCATCACGGTGAACCCTTCCTCATCGACCGTCAGGCCGAAGAACTGGTGCTGGAGCACGATGGTCATTTCTTCGGGATATTTTTCGATCAGATAATCGGGGATCTCGACGCCCGGATGCTTGGTCAGGAAGGAGATATAGAAATGGTGCTCGCCGGGCAGGCCGTTTTGGACAACCTTGCCCATGGCCTGATGGACAACCTCGCGCAAGGCTGTTTCGATAAGAATGTCGTAACGGATGTGATCTGTTGACATAAAGGTCCTGACGTCCAAGGTAAAACAAGAAGTGGAGGGCTTCTGTTGCCCGGTGCCCTCCGAACCGCGTGAAGTGCAAACAGCCCTCATTCCGCAAAGCGGAGGTTAGGCGGCGATAGCAACTTCGCTCATGTCAACATTGTCGTTGGCATTTGTAAAATGACCCGATAACGGCGGTATCATGCCGGGCAAAAACTCTGTCTTTACTACGCGCGTCGATCCTGTTTCGCCCCCCATAAAAGATGGTGGAGGCGCCGGGTACCGCCCCCGGGTCCGCAGCGTCTATGCCACAAAGCGTTTATCGCCATAGTCGGCAAGCCGACGCCCCTTTATAGCACAAAAAGCGGCAGAAAAAAGGTTTCAGTGCAAAACTCATTATGGCCGCACCTTTAGGCTTGATCTCGCGGGCCTGGCATGGCCCCCTAGGGGGGCGATTTTTAACCTTGCAGGTGATTCGATGTCTCATGAAGTCTTTGTTGTTGATGACCGCCACCCCGAAGATATGGCGATGCTTCAGGCCCTTTATTCACGCTCGCCCGCCAGCGTGGTTGATCATCTGGAAAAGCTGAAAAAGGCCGGCAGCGGCAAGTTCATGGACCAGTATTATGTCGGGTATGGCCATTCCTCTATTGGCGATTGCGGCCAGACCGTGTGCTTTATCGAGCAAGTTTCGATGATGGTTACCAAGGCGTTTCAGGAAAACCCGCTTTATAACGGTCAGGAAGCGTCCACGCGCTATCTCGATTACTCCAAGCAGGGGGTCTATGATCCCTATAACCATCCCGCCAGTGCCGCGATCCAGAGCAAGTGGAAAGAGATTTACACGACGACGATTGCCAAGCTGAAGGCCGCGCTGGAGAAAAAACACCCCTATAACGCCGCCGAATACAAAACCGAAAAGCTGTGGCTAAACACGCTGCATGCCCGCGCGTTTGATATTAGTCGCAGCCTTTTGCCGCTCGGGGCGCAGACGCTGTTCAGCTGGAGCACGTCGCTGCGTCAGGCGCGGGACAATCTGCGCCGTCTGAAATACCACCCGCTGGCCGAAGTGCGTGGTGTGGCGCAAAGCCTGTTTGGCGAGCTGGTCACACGCTATCCGCACAGCTTCCGCGCCGAGGATATGGACATGGAGTGCGTCCATCCCCGCGATTTCTATGCCCGTGACAATGCCCACCGCAATCACTATCAGTCGCCCAACGATATCCAGCGTCGCTTCAAGCTGACGCCCGATGAAACCAAGAGTCTGATGGACGGTGAACTCGTGATCCGCCGCGATGCGCTTGATCTGGAAGGGCTGTGCGAGCAGGAATCCAACATGCTGGCCAAGCGTCCCAGGGGGGCGGCCATGCCGTGGCGTCTGGAATCCTATGGTAACTACAACTTCATCTTCCTGCTGGATTTTGGCAGCTTCCGCGATATCCAGCGGCATCGCAACGGCGTGTGTCCGATCCCGCTCGTCGATGCGCGGTATGGCATCCATCCGTGGTATTTGACTCAGTTCGAGGATTTGCTGGGCAAAGAGGCCTTCGCCGCGCTTCAGCAGGAAATCGCGACACAGCTGGCGGCTATCGACTCGCTGGCTTCGCTGGGGATTGAAACCAATCCCTACGACAACCAGTATTTCTATCCGATGGGGCTGCGCGTGCTGGTCCAGACGGCCTATTCGGTGGCGGAGACGGCCTATGTCGGTGAACTGCGCTCCGGCAAAACGGTGCATGGCTCACTGCGGCCCATTGCGCAAAAGATGCTGGATGTTCTGGCCTATGACATCCCGAATATTGCGCTTTATGGCGATATGGATGTGGATGACTGGACGGCCAAGCGCGGGGATCAAACGATCACGGCGGTTAAAAGTGCTGGCTAGTTGAACCCATTTGACGCTTTGGCGAAGCCTGTGGGTAGTTTGCTGCCAATCGTGCCGACAACGGCGAAAATGGCCAAGCAAATAATGCTGGCAATCATGGCATACTCAATCGCCGTCGCGCCGCTCTCGCTTGCAAGAAAGGTTTTGAGACTGGTCAAAGGGCCTTTTCCTCTGTGGGGAGGGAATTTGTCCCAACGCTTTTACCACAGTTGGCGTTAATTTTGGTTTAAGGAAGAGTTACGGAGCTTTGGGTGACATAAATCCGATCTTCATACGGCGATTGGGGGTATGAGGCGTTTCAATATACTTGTTGATTTTGCTCAGGGTATTCGTGTCGTCCTTGACGGGCTCGACGGCATGGATGCGCGGCACTGTCGCAAATGCTTTTTGGCCACACGTGTAAACGGTAACGAGCTGCTCGGAGAGAAGGGCTCCTTTGTTCTCGATAACAGGATTGGTTGATGTCGGCGGACCGAGTTTAAATCCACTATAAGATTGTGTATCACACAAGAACTCGCGCTGAAGTATTTCTCCGGTTTTGGGATGAGGAAAGCATCCGGTTACAAGGTAGAAAGGAACCGCTTGATTGTACCGTTCATCCGAAGCCATTACCAGTTTTTGCGAGGGGGACAGGGCTTCTGTAACCAGTTCGACTTTTGTTGCCGCAAATTTTGTGTAGGCGTCGATATCTTTTTCAACATCGATGACCAAGGTTCCAGTCGTTTTGTGAATGGCTTTCTGAAGTGACGGGTGCGTAGCAACGAAAGCCGTTGCTTTTGCGACAGGGCGGCTCAATAGCTTGTCGGCAAGATTTCGGGTCAGTGACTGGCTATAAATTTCATGCATAGAAATAATCCCTATATTGGCCTGTAATGCGTCCATTATAGCATAAAGGGCTGGCTGGATTAATTGGTTTCAGGTGAGGCCTTGGTTAAGGGCTGTTAACCAAGGCCCCGAAAAACCTATTTCTCGGCGGTCCGGTGCTGTTCGCGTGTTTTCAGGAAGCGCAATTGGGGGTTTTCTTCCATCGTGCGGTTCAGGTGCCAGGCGTTGCGGGCGAGGAAGACGAGCGCACCGTCATGGTCATGGGCCAATGCACTGCGATTGCTATCCTCAAAGCTCTTGAGGGCGGCGGCATCGTCGCTTTCGATCCAACGGGTGGCTTCCACACCTGCACTCTCGAACGTGGCGGGCAGGCCGTATTCGGCACTGATACGGGCGGCCAGCACCTCGAATTGCAGCGGGCCGACCACGCCGACGATCCAGTCCGCGCCGGTCAGGGGTTTGAAGACTTGGCTTGCGCCTTCCTCGGCGAAATGCTCAAGGGCGCGGCGGATATGCTTGACCTTCATCGGATCGCCGATATGCACGCGTTGGAGCACTTCCGGCGCAAAGCTGGGCACGCCGAGAAAGGCCAAGTTCTCGCCTTCGGTCAGCGTATCGCCGATGCGCAGGGCTCCGTGATTGGGAATCCCCATGATATCGCCAGCATAGGCGTCTTCGGCCAGCTCGCGGTCGCGGGCGAGAAACAGAACGGCATTGTTGACCGCCAGCATCTTGCCGCTGCGGGCATGGAGAAGTTTCATCCCGCGCTTGAAATGGCCAGAGCATAGCCGCACAAAGGCGATGCGGTCGCGGTGGTTGGGGTCCATGTTGGCTTGCACTTTAAAGACGAAGCCGCTGACCTTGGGCTCAAGCGGGTGCACATCGCGCAGGTCCGCTTTTTGTGGGCGGGGGGAGGGCGCGTTATCCGCAACGCCGTGCAAAAGTTCCTGCACACCGAAATTGTAAAACGCGCTGCCGAAATAGATGGGGGTCAGGTGGCCTTCAAGATAGGCCTCGCGGTCGAACGGTTTGCAAAGGCCGCGTGCCATCTCGACTTCTTCGCGCAGCTTGGCGGCCAGCTCTTGGCCCAGATGCTGGTCAAGCTGCGGATCGTCAAGGCCCTCGCAGGCGATGCCTTCGCTCAGTTTATGGCGGTCGCTTTTGTCCAGCAGGATCAGCTTGTCGTGGAGCAGGTCATAGCAGCCACGGAAATCGCGACCCTGACCGATGGGCCAGCTGGCGGGCGTGACATCAAGGGCCAGCGTTTCCTCGATCTCGCTCATCAGATCGAACGGGTCGCGGGCCTCGCGGTCCATCTTGTTGACGAAGGTGATGATCGGCACATCGCGCAGGCGGCAAACCTCAAACAGCTTGCGGGTCTGGGTTTCAATGCCTTTCGCGCCGTCGATGACCATCACCGCACTGTCCACGGCGGTCAGGGTGCGATAGGTGTCTTCAGAGAAATCCTCGTGCCCCGGTGTATCGACGAGGTTGAAGCATTTGCCTGCGAAATCGAAGCTCATGACGGAGGCAGTGACGGAAATCCCGCGTTCGCGCTCCACCTTCATCCAGTCCGAGCGGGCGCGACGTTGTTCGCCACGCGCCTTGACGGCACCGGCCATCTGGATCGCCCCGCCGAAAAGCAAAAGCTTTTCCGTCAGGGTTGTCTTACCGGCATCGGGGTGCGCGATGATTGCAAAAGTGCGGCGGCGCACGACATTGGTCGTCATGTCTTTATCGGTCATGGGGAATCTTTGCTTTTAGGGATCGAGAACCAGAACGCGGTCTGGTACGTGGCCAAGCGGAATGCGCGGCAACATGTCTTCGTTGCCCATGGTGTTATAGCGCGGCGCGTGGTCAAAGACATCGGCGTTTTGGTTAGACATCAGTGGTACGCGCGGCAGCATATCCGGCCCGCGATAGATATCGCTGGGCACCGACGGACGGTCGTAAATCCAGTGCTCGTCATAAAACATATCGCCCGTTGGCCCACCGCCGACAACCGGCTGGGCGCAAGCTGGAGCCGCCGCCATGCCAAGCAGAAAAATGATTAAACAAAAACGAAAGAACATTCCCTATTATCCCTGATCCTCGCCGACAACCTTGTTGCGGCCTGTTTCCTTGGCACGATACAGGGCAGCGTCGGCGCGATCAAGGATTGTCGCGGGGGTGGCATCACTTTCATGGTTAACGGAAGCCACGCCAAAGCTGGCCGTCACCGGTATGGGCTCACCGCCGGAGGGCAGGGGGATGGGTGCTTCGGCAAGGCTTTCGCGCAGGCGTTCGCCGACTAAAAGGGCTGTTTTTTGCTCGGTGTCTGGCATGATCACGGCGAACTCCTCGCCGCCCATGCGCACCACAAGGTCGGAGGGGCGCAGGCTCGCCAGCACACGATTAATGGTCTCTTTCAGCACCGCGTCGCCCGCCGCATGGCCGTGCGTATCGTTAATGCGCTTGAAATAGTCAAGGTCGATGGAGAGGATCGACAGGGGGCGCACCGTCGCTTTGCAGCGGGCAAACAGCATCGGTAAGTGCATGTCCATATAACGGCGGTTATAGGCCCCGGTCAGCGGATCGACGAGCGCGAGAGACAGGCTCTGCTCGTAATTCTGGCGCAGGCGGTCATAGTGCCGTTTCTGGCGAATTTGTGTGCGGACGCGGGCGTTCAGCTCTGCGGCCTCGATGGGGCGCAGAAGATAATCCGTCGCACCCAGATCAAGGCCCTTGGCGACTTTCTCGATCTCATCGCCATTGGCGATCAACAGGACGGGCAGGTTGCGTGTTGCTTCGCTGGCGCGAAGCTGGGCGCACAGGCGCAGGCCGTCGTCGTCTTTGAGGTCCAGACTGATCACGGCCATATCATGCGTATTCGTCATGGCCGCGCTGGCCAGTTTGTCTGTGGTTTCAACTTGTGTCGTGTTCACGGCATTTTTTATCAGGCAGGCCGCGATGGTCTGGGCTTCGTGCGCATCGTCTTCAAGCAAAAGGATGGCGCCGCCCGTATCATCGGGCTCCTCGGTATCGGGCTTGGGCATCGAGAACTGGGCCGCCGTTTCCTCGCGCAGCCGCCATTCATCGCGGATCATTTTCAGGCGCAGAAGCGAGCGCACCCGTGCCATCAGCGCGACATCGTCAATCGGTTTGCTCAAGAAATCGTCGGCTCCGCATTCAAGCCCGCGCACGCGGTCCGCGACGTCCGACAAAGCGGTGACCATGACGACGGGAATATGCTTGCTTGCCGGATCGGCTTTCAGGCGGGTGCAAACCTCGAACCCGTCCATGTCGGGCATCATGATGTCGAGCAGGATCAGATCAGGCGCATCGCGTTTGACGGCGTCCAGTGCTTCGGGCCCATTGGTCGCCGTGGTGACGAAGTAATAGTCCTTGGCCAGTTTGGCTGCGAGCAGCTTGACGTTAAGAGGCGTGTCATCGACAACAAGGATGCGGGCGGACATGGCGCGTTATCCTTGCTGCGGCCCCACGGGCGGGCGTGAGGTAAACTCTTTGACGGTAGCCAGAAACGAGGGGACAGAAATCGGTTTGGAGATATAGCCTTCGCACCCGCTGGCGCGGATTTTTTCCTCGTCCCCCTTCATGGCAAAAGCCGTCAGGGCGACGACGGGGATTTTTTTAAGTTCCTGATCCTTTTTGAGGAGTTTTGTGACCTCGATGCCAGAGATTTCGGGCAACTGGATATCCATCAAGATCAGGTCGGGATGATGGGCGCGGGCCATATCCATCACACAAAGCCCGTCAGCCGTATGGAAAACAGTATAGCCGTTTGCCTCCAGCAAATCGCGAAAGAGCTTTTTATTCAGCTCGTTATCCTCGACAATCAGGATCGTTTTGGTGGATGATAAAGCCATGGTATAGCAGGTGAGGCCTATGCTGTTTCAAAGAATCACTCTGGAAAACAGGATAAGCCTGAAACCCTTAGCATCCTCTTAAGGGAAAGAAGAAGGTATACTCAAAGCACTTGAAAAATTGGCATCATCCCCTCAAAGATCGGGTCATACCGGCGCAGGCCGGTATCTAGGCGCGCCGTGTCCACGGCGCATAAAACGCCTAAAACCTGATCGTTCGGGACAAGCGGATGGCTGGGGACTGGATACCGGCTTTCG
>JAQUHK010000050.1:1734-14554 GCA_028683655.1 Alphaproteobacteria bacterium | reverse complement strand
CAAAACGGGTTCAAGATGCTGATGGGACCGCGGCTTGCTGGTGGCGGGCCGGTTTATGGCGATAAGATCAAGGCTCTGGCGGTGCTGGCTGCGGCAGGCGACTATGTCGAGGGACACGGACAGGCCAACAAGATTGACGTCAGCGAGGCTTACATCGAACGCTTGCTGAAGGATTATCAGGGGACCAAGGGGCTTAAGGTTGTTTGGGACAATGGCAACGGGGCTGCGGGCGAGATTTTGAAGCGTCTGATTGCCAAGCTCCCCGGCGAACACACGATTTTGTACGGGGATATTGACGGGCGGTTCCCCAACCACCATCCCGATCCGACTGTGCCGAAGAACCTTGTCGATTTGCAGGAAGCCGTTCGTGCGCAGGGTGCCGATGTCGGGATTGCGTTTGACGGCGATGCCGATCGCATCGGTGCGGTGGATGGCAAGGCGCGGATCTTGGCTGGCGATCAGCTGGTCGCGCTTTATGCGCGGGAGGTGCTGAAAAGCTTTCCGAACGCCACGATCATTGCGGATGTGAAGGCCTCGCAGGTGCTGTTTGACTCGATTGCCAAGGATGGCGGGCAGCCGCTGATGTGGAAGACGGGGCATTCGCTGATCAAGGTCAAGATGGCCGAGACGAAGTCGCCCTTGGCAGGCGAGATGAGCGGGCACATTTTCTTTGCCGACAAGTATTATGGCTATGATGATGCCATTTACTGCGGCGTGCGGTTGATGTCGCTGATCGAGACGTTTGGCACGACGCTGGCCGATTTACGCGACACGTTGCCGGAGATGGTCAACACGCCGGAAGTGCGCTTTGACGTTGACGAGGCCCGCAAGTTTGCCGTGGTCGACGAGGTGAAGGCGCGCCTTTTGGCGGCCAATGCCAAGGTCGATGCGACGGATGGCGTGCGCGTTTCGACGGCAGACGGCTGGTGGCTGCTTCGCGCATCGAACACGCAAGCGGTGCTGGTCGCGCGGGCCGAGGCTTCGAATGAAGATGGTCTGGTGCGGCTGAAGGCACAGATTGTCGAGGCACTCAAGGCCAGCGGGATCGACGCGCCAGCGTTCTGATCGAAGGCTATCGCTAGGAATGAAGGGGGCTTGTGCAGTTAACGCACAAGCCCTTTTTCCATAAGGATCGTATATTTGTAGGAGTCCGCCAAGGCTTCCAGCGAGGCGCGGACGATGTTGGTCGAGACGCCCATGGTCTGGATCAGCTTGCCGTCTTTCCGGCGGCGCGAGGTGATATAGACCCGCGTCTTCGCACCCGTCGCGGCGGTTTTGTCCACGAGATCAGAGTTGAAGTCGATAAGCTCGACGGTTTCAAGCTCGGGATAGGTTGGAGTCAGGGCTTTGCGCATCGCTTCGTCCAGCGCATCGACGGGGCCAGTCTTGACGGTTCTGGCGACGGCCATTTTGCCATGGCAAAGCACGCGGACTTTGGCGGCGCACTCGTCGTGATCGCCGTTGTCGCCGACATGCTCGCCGTCGATGCGGATATCGTGGGAGGTAAGCGTAAAGGGCTGGAACGCTTCGTCAAGCCGCGTGGCCAGCAGGACGGCAAAGCTCTCGGGGGCTTTGTCGAAGGTATAGCCTTTCAGCTCGCGCTTCTTCACGGTTTCAAGGAGCTGGCGTAGCGTCTCTTCCTTGCCGGTGGCGGACAGGCCGAGCGCGGCGAGGGCTTGGCGCAGGTTCGAAAGGCCTGCCTGATTGGAGACGGGGATCTGCCGTTTATTGCCGAACAGGGCCGGATCGAGATGTTCGTACAGCGTGGAGTCTTTCTCGACCGCCGAGACATGGACCCCGCCTTTATGGGCGAAGGCGGCTTGGCCGACATAGGGAGCGGTGGAGGGCAGGCTCTGGCCGGTCAGTTGGGCTAGCCAGCCGCTCAGACGGGTCATGTCGCGCAGGGCTTCTTCGGTCAGAGAGGTGGAAAATCCCATCTTGTAGCGCAACGCCGCCGCGACCGAGAGGAGGTTTGCATTGCCGCATCGCTCACCCAGACCCAACATGGTGCCTTGGACCATCCGGCAGCCAGCCTGTACGGCCATCAGGGAATTGGCGACCGCCACGTCGGAATCGTTGTGCGCGTGGATGCCAAGCCAAGCGGAGGGAAGGTGCTTGCGGACCGTTTTGACGATGGTGGTGATGTCGTGCGGAAGGGTGCCGCCGTTGGTATCGCACAGGACAAGCCAATCCGCACCCGCATCAGCGGCTGTCTTCAGGCAGGCAAGCGCATAATCGGGATTATGCTTGAAGCCGTCAAAGAAATGCTCGGCATCGAAAAGGAGTTCCTCCTTTTGTGTTTTGCCATAGGCGACGGTCTGGTGGATCAGGGCGAGGTTTTCTTTGAGTGAGACACCCAGCGCAACTTCGGCATGCCTGTCCCATGTCTTGCCGAACAGGCAGGCGACTGGCGCGGCGTTGTGCAGGACTTTGCGGAGCAGCGGGTCGTCCTGTGGCTTTTTACCGGCCTTGCAGGTCATGCCGAAGGCCGTGAGTTTGCTGTGGGTCAGGGGAGGTGGCTCGGTGAAAAAGGCCGTATCAGTCGGGCTAGCCCCCGGCCATCCGGCTTCGATATAGTCGAGGCCTGCGGCATCAAGTGCGGCGGCGATCCGGCATTTGTCGTCGAGGGTATAGTTCACCCCCTTGGTTTGGCCGCCGTCGCGGAGCGTTGTATCGAAAAGCGTAACGTGGTTGGACGTTTTGGATGAGGACATGACACGGGGGTTCCCTTGAGAAAGAGCGGTAAAAACAACAATAAGGGGGAGAGTCGTGTCGTTGTCCTGCCTTAAGCAGGAATCATCGTCATCGCAATCAGAGCCGGACGCGCAACAAGTGTCGTGCGGTCTGCAAAAGCAGCCGTGCGGCAGGGGCGCGTAAGGGTGGGCTCGGTTGACATGAAGGGGAGCGTATCAGGAAAGAAAGCCGAAATCCAGATCCAAATGCTTTCAGTCCGCCGCTTCCCTTTGACTTTAACATGATTCTTGACGTACTTTCCTTTACGTTAATGGAAAGTCTGGATAAAAGGGACGCGCCTGTGAACCATTCCTATTATGAAGTCATCTTGCTGGTCGAGCGGCTGCACCGTCACTTCCTTGAGGTCGTGAAGGTCGAGCTGGACGCGCGCGGCGTTCAGGATATCAATAATGTGCAGGCCCTGATCCTTTATAATTTGGGGCGTGACGAGATGACGGTCGGGGAGCTGACGGCACGGGGTTATTATCTTGGCTCCAATGTTTCCTATAACGTCAAGAATATGGTCGAGAACGGCTATTTGCTTCAGGAGCGCTCGCCGCATGATCGCCGCTCGGTGCGGGTGAAACTGTCGGACAAGGGGCTTGAACTGCACGGCCATCTGGAGGCATTTTTCGAGCAGCAGGTCGCTATGCTGGGCGAGGCGAATTTGAATGGTGAGGAACTGGCCGGACTGCTTGACGCTTTGCGTAAGCTGGAGCGGTTCTGGACCACGATCATCAACTATAACCGTGGCGTTTAGGGCGGCAAAGGGGAATGCTTCTTTCGTTCGAAGATGTTTCGCTGGCTTACAGCACCGGCAGACCGGTTCTTAAGGATGTCAGCCTTGCGTTGATGCCCGGCCTTTTTTACTTTTTGACCGGCCAGAGCGGGGCGGGCAAGACGTCCCTGCTGCGCCTGATCTATCAGATCGAGCGGCCAACCTCAGGCAAGATCATTCTGTTCGACAAGGACACGGCTCAGTTGAAGCCTTCCGGTTTTCCGGCTCTGCGGCGGCGACTTGGAATCGTGTTTCAGGATTTCCGGCTTGTGCCGCACCTGACGGCTTTGGAGAATACCGCCCTGCCACTCTATCTGGCGGGAGGCAAAGAAAAGCAGGTGCGCCAGCATGTGATCGAACTGCTGGAATGGGTGGGGCTGAGTGACCGGCTGCATGCCTATCCGCACGAACTTTCCGGCGGGGAGCAGCAACGGGTGGCGATTGCCCGCGCCATCGTGAATAAGCCGCGCCTTTTGCTGGCCGACGAGCCGACCGGCAATGTCGATGACGAGTCGGCGCAGCGGTTGATCCACCTGTTCCTTGAACTGAACAAGATGGGAACCACGATTATTTTCGCGACCCATCAGCAAGAGATTGTCCGCAAATTACAGAAACCGGTTTTGCAGCTGGAGCGCGGGCGGCTTGTTTCGACGGCCAAGGGGAGGGCGGCCTGATGTCGATGCCCTCAAACCTCTTCGCGACGGCCTTCCGCCAGCGCAAGCTGGGCTTTATGTTCAGCCTGATGATGGCGATCATGATTTATCTGGGCTCACTGGCCATGGCGGCGCAGGCGACGTTGGCGCGCACGTCGGTGGCGTGGGGGGGCGATCTGGAAAACAGGCTGACCATCGAGGTCCCCGCTCATCCCGATGAGGTCGGGCCCGCGCGGATGGAGCGCGCCGAGAAGATCGTGCAGGCTCTTAAGGGCATGGACGCGGTGGTATCGGTCGATCTTTTGGATGAGGCCAAGGCGGCCGATCTGGTCAAGCCGTGGGTTGAGGATGCTTCGCTTCTTGAGTCTCTTCCTTTGCCTGTCCTGATTGATGTGAACCTGAAGCAGGCGGGTTCTGTGTCGCCAGAGGGGTTGGCGGCGCGGCTGGGGGCCTTGGCCGAGGGGGCGTTGGTGCATCCGCATGCCGTGTGGATGGCCAAGTTGATGGGCTTCCTGCGTGGGCTGGGCTATCTTGCCGGTGTGATGCTGGTTTTGACGGGGCTTTCGGTTGTCGTGATTATCGCCTTTGTTTGCCGCGCGGCCATGGCGATGCAGCATGATACGATCGAGCTGCTTCATTTTCTGGGCGCGACTGACCGGTCGATCGCTTGGCAGTTCCAGAAGCATGTCGGCAGGCTGATGTTTTTTGCTTCGCTCGTCGGGTTCTTTCTGGCTTGTTTGACCGTTGCGGCGTTGGTTTGGCTTTTGACGGCTCTTGGCGGCTTTTCATTGATCGCCTCGGCAACTTGGGCGACAGTGGGGGCGGTGATGTTCCTTGTGCCGCTGGGCGGGATTTTTCTGGCTTTGGTCACGGCACGGGTTTCAGTCCTTAAACTGCTTGAGCGATTGCCATGAATTTCGGCTGGGTTAAAAAGAGCGGATTTGCACTCCTTCTCCTGCTCCTCGTGCTTTGGGGCGGCGGGTTTGTCACGTTTCTTGATACCGTTTCGACCTATCACGAGCCGGACCATGAAACCCTGGCCACGTCGGAGGCTGTTGTTGTTTTGACGGGCGGCAGCGAGCGGCTGATGACTGGCTTGTGGCTTCTCCAGACGGGCAAGGGGCAGAAGCTGTTCGTGTCCGGTGTCTATCCCAGCGTGACGCTGGAGACGATCAAGGGCTATCGCGATGTGCCCGAAGAGACGAAAAGCTGTTGTATCGAGCTTGGCTATGAGGCTGGCAATACGGCCGGGAACGCCAAAGAGGTCAAGGCTTATATGACGCGCCAGTCGTTGCGCTCCATGATCCTTGTGACGGCTAACTATCATATGCCGCGCAGTCTGCTTTTGCTCAAGCGCGAGATGCCCGAGATCGAGATTGTTCCCTATCCGGTGACGCCCGACACGGTGGATCTGTCCAACTGGTGGCGCAGGATCGGGACGGCCAGTTTGCTGGCTTTGGAATATTGCAAATATCTTTACGCCTTCGTGCGCGTGTGGTGAGAGGGTCGTCATGCCAAAACTTTTGATGATTATCCGGTCGATTGTCTTTTCGGCTTTCTTCCTGTTCTGGACCATCGTTCCTGCTTTTTTGTTTGTCTGGATCGTCCTGTTGCCGCGCCCCATGGTCAATGCGGCGATCCGTCGCTGGCAATGGGTGGCGACGGAATCGGCAAGAGTGCTGGCGGGTATTGCTTATAGGGTTGAGGGCTGGGAGAATGTGCCCGAGGGGGCTTGTATCATCGCGGCCAAGCACCAGTCGGCTTGGGAGACGTGCCTTTTGCATGTGCTTTTTTTCAATCCGGCCATTGTGCTGAAGATCGAGCTGACCCGCATACCGGTTTGGGGCTGGTTTGCCAAGGCATCGGGGCTTATTCCTATTGATCGCAAGGGCGGTGTGAAGTCTTTGGCCGTAATGCGCAAGGCGACCGCGGATGCCGTTGCCGATGGGCGCAAGATCGTTATTTTCCCGCAAGGGACACGGATCAAGCCGCTGGTGCGCGCGCCATATAAGGTCGGGGTTGCCGCGATGTATCAGGATGTCGATTTGCCAGTTGTGCCGATGGCCTTGAACTCGGGTTTGTTCTGGTCCAAGGGAAGTTTTTGGAAGAAGCCCGGCACGATCACGGTCCGCTTTTTGCCGCCCATTCCTGCTGGCTTGTCACGCTCGGTGATGATGCGTCGCCTGCAAGAAGAGCTGGAGACCGCCAGCGACGATCTGGCGCGGAACCCGTAATCACGCCGATTTAGGGATTTATCTCTTTGAAAGATAACAACGGAGATGCCAGCCTTCGCTGGCATGACAGCGGTTTTGTTGAAGAATGGTTTTCCATTATACCAACGGCCCGATGACGATTTGCCGCGCTCCCTGCGGTCGCTCGCAATGACGAAGACGGCGCGACTCGTGAGTCATTTCATCGGGTGGTTGGTATTATTCGGGTTTTGAGGCGATGACTTTGTTGCGGCCTGTCTGTTTGGCCTCGTAAAGGGCCTTGTCGGCGCGGTCGATGAAGATTTCGGGATCTTCTTTCGGAATGTATTGCGTTGCGCCTATCGAGATGGTGACGGTGCCCAGCGTCTCGTTCGTGCGGCGACGGCAGATTTTCTTTGTGGCAAGAATGGTCCGCAGCTGGTTGCCGACTTTTTCAGCGTCGTTAACAGATGTTTGCGGCATCAGGATCACAAATTCCTCGCCGCCGTAACGGGCGATGATATCGCGGCCCTTCAGGTTCTCGACGAGCGTTCTGGCGACGAGTTTAAGAACTTCGTCCCCGATCAAGTGGCCAAAGGTATCGTTAAACTTCTTGAAATGGTCGATATCGCCCATCAAAAGCGAAACTGGCGTGCCATTTTCCTCGGCCTCTTCAAGAATACGCTCAAGTTCAAGATCGAAATATTTACGGTTGCCGACATTGGTGAGGGGGTCGATCAGCGAGGCCTTGCGCACTTCGTCAAGGTTGAAGCGCATTTCAGTCAGCTCTTGCGTCGAGTGGGAGAGCTGGGCGTGCAGACGCTGGTTCTGTTCAGCCATGACGCGCGTTTCATTTGCCACACGGGCGACGGCGGAGCGGATTTGCTCGAGCGAAACGGTTGATTGCAGCGCGCCGTTAAAATTATTGAGCGTCGCGTTGTATTGGGTGGAGTCGTCGGACGACTGTTCAAGGACACCCATCACTTGCTTGATTTCGTTGCTGATGGTTTGCGAGGCTTCTTGCAGGACCTTATGTTCGGCTTCGAGGCTGAGATGCGCGAGGTAAAGCTCGGTGCAATGGCCTTGATCAAGCCCACCATGCTGGTCGATCAGGGCGTTCATCGCCATGGTCAGGTTCGGGTTCGCATCGGCGTAATAGGCGTAATAGACCGAGAAATTGTCCGGCGTCGGAACAAGGCGGTCCTTGGTCAGATGAGCCATAGCCTTTTGGGCCCATTGCTCCATAGCGGCAGGTGTTTGATCTTTTGTCACAGCCTTACTCTCGCTTGATTCGAACTGATAGGTGACGATAGGCAATAAACGCCCTTTTGTACAGATTGTTAGTGCGCTTTCAGGAATTCAAGCCACGATTCTTCTGTGAAGGTTCGAACGCCTAGACTTTCCGCTTTCGTGGCTTTGCTGCCCGCCTCGGCACCAATGACGACAAAGTCGGTTTTTTTTGAGACAGAGCCCGAAACAATCAGGCCCAGGGACTCGGCTTTGGCCTTCGCTTCGCTGCGGCCCATCGTGGTCAGGGTGCCGGTGAAGACGATGGTTTTGCCTGCCAGCTTGCTTGGGGAGCCGGTAGGTGCGGCGGCGGGCTGGATTTCCAGTTCTTGCTCAAGCGCGGCAAGGGCCGTCTGGTTGTGAGGCTCGGCAAAGAAGGCGGCCATGTCTTTGGCCATCAGGGGGCCAATCTGGTCGATGGAGAGAAGAGTGTCGAGGGCGGACTGGTCGCCGCCTGCGACGGCTTTCATGGATTCTTCCCACGCAGGGGCCCTCTTGTAGTGACGGGCGAGGAGTTTGGCGGTGGCTTCGCCGACCTGACGGATGCCGAGTGCGAAGATGAAGCGATCCAGTGGGATCGTGCGGCGGGCCTCGATGGCGGCAAGCAGCTTGGTGGCGGAGAGCTCTCCCCAGCCCTCGCGCTGGGCCAAGGCTTCCTTGTGGGTGTGGAGGCGGAAGATGTCGGCGGGCGTTTTGATCAGGCCGTCGCTCCAAAGCTCGCGCACGCGCTGTTCGCCAAGGCCTTCGATGTTGAAGGCATTGCGGCTGGTGAAGTGGCGGAGCGTTTCGACGGCTTGCGCGGGACAGACGAGCCCGCCGGTGCAGCGGCGCACGGCCATGCCTTCCTCGCGGATGGCGGCAGAGCCGCATTCGGGGCAGGTGTCGCGGAAGAGGAAGGGCTTGCTGTCTGCGGCGCGGGCGGCGAGGACGACTTCGACGATCTGGGGGATCACGTCGCCTGCGCGTTGGACGATGACCTCGTCACCCTCGCGAATGTCTTTGCGGGCGATCTCGTCTTCGTTGTGCAAGGTGGCGCGGCTGACGACTACGCCGCCGACGGTGATGGGATCGAGTTCAGCAACGGGGGTGAGGGCACCCGTGCGACCCACCTGAATGGAGATTTTAAGGAGCTTGGTCTGCGCTTTCTCGGCGGCGAACTTGTGTGCGATGGCCCAGCGCGGGGCGCGGCTGACGAAGCCCAGCCGCTCCTGCCAGTCGAAGCGGTTGACCTTATAGACCACGCCGTCAATGTCGAAGGGCAGCGTGTGACGCGTGGCCTCGATTTCAGCGTAGTAGGCGAGCAGACCCCTGGCTCCGTCGCAAAGGCGAGCCGGTTCGTTCAGGGTAAAGCCCCAATGGGTCAGCCGGTCACGAAGTTCCTGCTGGGAGGAGAAATCGACTGAGGAAATCTCGCCGTAAGCGTAGGCGAAGAAATCGAGGGGTCGTGCGGCGGTGACGGTGGAATCAAGCTGGCGGACGCTTCCCGCCGCCGCGTTACGCGGGTTGGCGAAGGGTTGCTCGCCTGCGCGTTCTCGCTCTGCGTTGAGTTTCAGGAAATCGGCGCGGGCCAGAAAAATCTCGCCGCGTACTTCAAGGCGCTCTGGGAAGGGGGCTTTGAGTCTGTGCGGGATCGAGCGGATGGTGAGGGCGTTCGCTGTGATGTTCTCGCCCGTTGCGCCATCGCCGCGTGTGGCGGCTTGGACCAGCCCGCCATTGACATAGAGGAGGGAGGCGGAGAGCCCGTCGATCTTGGGCTCGGCCAGCAGCAGGATGGGCTCGCTTTCGGTGAGGGCGAGGAACTTGCGGATACGGGCGACGAAATCTTCCGTGTCCTCGGCAGAGAAGGCGTTGCCGAGAGAGAGCATGGGGACCTTGTGCGTGATCTTGCCAAAGCCAGCCGCTGGAGCCGAGCCGACACGTTTTTCGGGATCTTCGGCGGGCGTGAACTGGGGATAGGCTTCGATCAGGGCGCGATAGCGAGCGCGCAGGGCATCGTAAGCAGCATCCGAGATTTCTGGGGCGTCTTTTTGGTGATAAAGCCGGTCGTGATGCGCGATCTGTTGGACGAGCGCGGCGATTTCGGCGGCGGCTTCGAGCGGGGTGGGGCGTGCCGTTTGGGCAGCGGGGCCTGAGGGGGGCGTTTGTTTCTTCCGGTTCATGCCCGCATCCTTTGCTTTTTGGCGGTCGGTTGGGGCGCGGCGGGCCCATTGATGAGGGAGCGGGCGGCGGCGCGGGCGGCATCGGTGGTTTCCGCTCCGGCCAGCATGCGGGCGATTTCCTCAACGCGGTCGGCCTCGTCCAGCACATCGACGAGGGTCGTTGGGTACTTGCCTTTTTCCTGTTTGCGCACGCGCAGGTGATGTCCGCCGCGTGCCGCGATCTGGGGGCTGTGCGTGACGACAAGGACTTGGACGTCGCGGGAAAGCCCGGCCAGTCTTTCGCCAACGGCGGAGGCTGTCTGGCCGCCGATGCCTGCATCCACCTCATCAAAGACGAGCGTAGAGACGGGCGAGGCTTTGGAGAGGACGACCTTGATCGCCAGCATGAACCGCGCTAGCTCGCCGCCGGAGGCAACTTTGTGCAGAGGCGCGGGCTTGCTGCCAGCATTCGTGGCGGCGAGAAACGCGATATGGTCGGTGCCTTCGGCATTCCACTGGCTTTCAGGCAAAGGCGAACAGATGACGTGGAAGGAGGCGCGTTCCAGTTTCAGTGGGGGCAGCTCGCTTTCAATGGCGTGGGCGAGTTTCTCGGCGGCTTTCGCACGTTGGGCACTGAGGGTCTGGGCCTCGGTAAGGTAGCTGGCTTTCGCTTCCTGTGCCCGTTTGTCGAGTGCCTTGAGGTCCGCCCCGTTGTCGCAGGCGAGTCCATAGCGGGCGCGCAGGGCGAGGTGGAAGGCGGGTAGCGTGTCGGGCATGATGTCGTGCTTGCGGGCGATGGCGCGGAGTTTGAAAAGGCGTTCCTCGATGGTTTCCAGAGAGTGCGGGTCGTTTTCGATGTCGGCGAGGGTGCGGGAGAGTTCGTGCGCCGCGTCCTCGGCTTCCTGTGTCGCCTTGTCGATGCGGGCGAGGATGTCGGCAAGGTCGGGGGCTTTGTCAGCGAGTTTGGCGATGGTTTTACCGGCTTGGGCCAACTGGATCGCCGCACCACGCTCACCGGAGAGGAGGCTTTCCGTGTGTGTGAGGGCTTGCAGGATTTTCTCGCGGTTTTGAAGGCCCGCGCGTTTGATGGTGAGGCTGTCAATTTCGCCTTCTTGGGGGGCGAGCTCGTCCAGCTCGCGCAAGGCGAGGGCCAGAAACTCGGTTTCGTTTTGCGCCTTGGCACTTTGGGCCTTGGCTTCCTCGCTGGCGGCGACGGCGCGTTTCCATGCGGCATAGGAATCCGCTACGCGGTTTTTGAGCTGATGCGTATCGGCGAAGGAGTCCAGCAAGTCGCGGTGTGTCGCGGGGTTGAGCAGGCCATGCGTTTCGAACTGGCCGTGAACTTCTAACAGCAATTCCCCAATCCGGCGCAGCAAGGTCACGCCGATGGGCTGGTCGCATAGGAAAGCGCGGCTTTTGCCATCCTTGCTCACTGTGCGTCGCAGGATCAGCGGGTCGTCGAGGATCAGGCCCTGCTCATCCAGAAGCGCGGCAAGTTGTGAGGAGGGGCTACAGGTGAACTCGGCTGTCACGGAGGCTTGGGCTTGTCCGGCGCGCACAAGGCTGGCGTCACTGCGGGCTCCCAGCGCGAGTGCTAGGGCGTCGAGCAGGATGGATTTGCCCGCGCCCGTCTCGCCCGTGAAGACGTTCAGCCCTTTATGGAAAGGCACCGTCAGGCGGTCGATCAGGACGACATCCTGTATGACAAGGCGGGTCAGCATGGGGTCGGCACATCAATTCCTGTTCAGCCAGCCTTCTTTGTCGCCTTCGCTGGCCAGATTATTTTTGACCAGCAGACTATAGCTGTTTTCGTACCACGAGCTTCCGGGGAAATTATGGCCCAGAACGGCGGCGGTCATTTTGGCTTCCTGCGGGATGCCCAAGGCCAGATAGGATTCGACGAGGCGGTGGAGGGCTTCGGGAACGTGGCTGGTTGTCTGGTATTTCTCCACAACGGTTTTAAAGCGGCCTACGGCGGCGGTATAGAGATGTTGGGTCAGATAGTTGCGCCCGACTTCCATTTCCGCTCCGGCCAGATGGTCATTGACCAGCGCAATCTTCAGGACGGCGTCCTTGGCATAGGTTGTTTGCGGGAACCGGCTTACGACGGTTTGAAGCTCTTGCAGGGCATTTTGAGCATAGCTTTGGTCGCGGCGCACATCGGCCAACCGTTCGTAATCGCACAAAGCCCGCATGTAGTAGGCATAGGCGATATTGTCATTGCCCGGATGGATGCGGATGAACTGGTCATAGGCTGTGACGGCTGAGTCATAGTCGAGGGCTTGATAGAACGCATAGCCGCTCATGAGCTGGGCGCGGGTTGCCCACTGGGAATAGGGGTGCTGGCGTTCCACTTCCTCGAACCGGCGGGCGGCTTCGCTGAACTCTCGCTTGTCCATCAGGTCGGAGGCTTCGGTGTAGAGTTCTTCAACAGGTTTTTCCGGTGGAGCCTTATCCTTGTCGCTCGCGCATCCCGTCAAAAGGAGAAAAAGGGCGAGGGCTGGGAGAGTCCGTTTGCAGGTGGAGAGAAAAAGCGGCATCGTCGTACCCCATGGGAATCGGTTGTGGCTCCTTTGGTATAACACAGCCCGTCTTTGTTGGAAGCAGCGTTGTTCACACGATTGTAGGTGAATATACTTCTCGTACTTCAAAAGTTGGGGATGTCGTGTATAAAAAGGGTCATTCCGGCGAAAGCCGGAATCCAATCCCCAATTCTCCGCTTGCCCCAAACGGTTGGGTTTGATGAGTCTTATGCCGCGTGGACACGCGGCCCCTAGATACCGGCCTTCGCCGGTATGACTTGTTTTTCTTAGGCGTATGCCAACTCTTGATGTACGAGCAGTATAATGGAATTTTAACCTCACTCTGGTTAGTTTGAGAGGACGTGAGGGGGGAGAGGAAAAATGCTCAAAGGTAGGGCGGCAGTTATCACGAGTTCGGTGACCGGTATGGGGTTCGGTATCGCCTTGGCTTTGGCCAAAGAAGGCGTCCATATCATGCTCAACGGGCTTGCCGACGAGGAGACGATTCGTTTTGCCAAGG
>JAQUHK010000050.1:0-1634 GCA_028683655.1 Alphaproteobacteria bacterium | reverse complement strand
AGGGCGGCAGTTATCACGAGTTCGGTGACCGGTATGGGGTTCGGTATCGCCTTGGCTTTGGCCAAAGAAGGCGTCCATATCATGCTCAACGGGCTTGCCGACGAGGAGACGATTCGTTTTGCCAAGGAACGGCTCGCTGTTCATGGCGTGCGCGTTGAATACAGCCCTGCGGACGTGTCGAGTATCAGCGACATCGAGGAGATGATCGACGAAACGGTGCGTTGTTTCGGCGCGGCGGATATTGTCGTTAATAACGTCAGTATGCTTCAGGTTTCGCCGGTTGACGATTTCCCCCTCGATAAATGGGATACGGTTTTGGCGACCAATCTTTTCTCAGCTTTTTATGCCACGCGTAAGGTCCTGCCGATCATGAAAGCCAAGAGCTGGGGGCGCATCGTGAATGTCTCCTTTGACCGCACGACGGCCAAAGGGGTTAACAATATAGCCTATCTGGCGGCCCAGCATGGGGTTGTCGGGTTCACCAAGGTTACGGCGACGGAAACGGCGGGAGCGGGGATCACCTGTAATGTGGTGTGCCCGATCAATCCGGCAAGCAAGGATCAAACCATTGGGGTGCCATCCAAAAGTCGCGAAATCGGTGAACTGGTTGTTTTCCTGTGCAGCGATGCCGGAGCCTCGATTACAGGATCGGCCTACACAATTGATGCCGGATGGTCGGGGATATGAGTTACTGGCGTGGGGGTAAGACACGGCTGGTTATTATCCCCACTCTTGCAAAATCTAAGACTTACTTCGTAAGCCTAAGATTTTGCTTTCTCCCCCGCCAGGGGGGGGGGGGAGAGATTAATTTATCGTACTAACTCGTAGTCTGGGTTAGATAGCTTGAACTCGGAGGGCGGTATGAAGGTTAAGATATACAGGCCTGCCAAATCGGCGATGCAGTCTCGTTGCTCTTGTGACGGACGGTGGGTGGTCGAGCCAGTGCTGATGCTGGCGCGGGATCATGATCCGCTTATGGGCTGGACTCGGGCGCAGGACCCCTTGGCTTCGTTGCGGGGGCGGCTCTCTTTTGCGACTTCCGGCGAGGCCTTAACCTTTGTTCGTCAGCGTGGCTGGGATTTCGAGGTTATCAGGCCTCGTGAAAAGAAGGTTATGCCGCGCAGCTATACCGATAATTTCAATCCTGACAGGCGGCGCATTGGGCGGTAAACTCTCTGCTTATGAGCAAGACGCTTCCCGCTTCCGACAGATTAAGCAAAGGCCGTACAGGTTATGATACCGGTGCGGCGGTTTTGCGTGAGCATTTGCTGTCGATGCCGGAAAGTCCGGGGGTTTACCGGATGCTGGGGGATGACGGGGCTGTTCTTTATGTGGGCAAGGCCAAGAATCTTAAACGGCGCGTTACCTCCTATACGCAGCAGGCGCGGCTGCCCAATCGGCTTCAGCGCATGGTGGCGCAGACCAGAGGGATGGAGATCGTCGTCACGCACACGGAGGTTGAGGCCCTGCTGCTGGAAGCCAATCTCATCCAGCGTTTCATGCCGCCGTTTAACGTGTTGCTGCGCGATGATAAAAGTTTTCCCTCTATTCTCATCACGCGCGATCATGATTTTCCTCAAATCCTGAAGCATCGTGGAGCCAAGAACCGGAAGGGATTCTATTTCGGACCTTTC
>JAQUHK010000173.1 GCA_028683655.1 Alphaproteobacteria bacterium | reverse complement strand
GGTCACGTTGTGCATTCTACTTACACGGTGTACGCGATCTTCCACCTGAGTTTGGTCGTCGGGGATGAATGTTTCATCGAGGATGACGATATCATCTGCGCGGTCAAGTGTCAATGCCACACCACCAGCCATTGTATTAAGCAGGATCACTTGGACTCCGGTGTCTTGCTGGAAGGCTTTAACCGCGTCTTCTCGGTCTTGAGCCTTAATCTTGCCAGTAATCTTGAGGGTTTTAATGCCCTTTACTTCTAGACCTGCTGCGAACACGTCGATAATTGACGTGAACTGACTAGCAACAACGACCTTTCGACAGTCCTTATCAGGCTCGCTGCCGTCAATGCCTAGTTCGTCAAGAAACTCGACCAGCCAATCAAACTTGTTCGACGGCAGAGAAGGTCTAAATACGGGGACGTCAAAGCCGTCTACGTCTTGCACGATCTCAATATCTCCGTAAGAGGTGGCAAACTGCTTGAGGCGGGTAAGTTCCGCCAGGACAGAGTTCGCCGTAAGAGTTCCCGACGTTAATCGAGCGGTAGCGTACTCCTCCATCTCTCGGTAAGCCTTATTCTGCTTGGTAGACATTTCTATCCAGTGTCCTACAAGCCCGTCGTGCTGATGTGGCTCGTAGTCCATTCCTGGAGGGACACTTCCTGCGTAGAGCTTAGGTGGTAGGTCGGGAGCGATCTCCGCTTTGGTTCTGCGCAGCATGAAAGGCTGGATAGCTTTGTAGAAGTCTTTCTTTACTTCTGGTGCCATCTCTGCGATCTCGGTGCCACCGAAGAAGCCTGATGAAGTCTCAAACCACTGCTCAACCCAGTCCCAGAAGGAGGTGTACTTCTCAGGAAAGAGCCAGTTAAGAGTTCCCCAAAGGTTTTCTGGTTTGCCTCGGAAGGGAGTTCCTGAGATGGCGATACGCTTGCCTTCTGGCTTGACCTTGAGCTTCCCCATTCCGCAGCGGGTCTGAGTCTGGTCTGAGGACTTAGACTTCTTCGTAATAAGTGCGCGGTGGGACTCGTCAACGATGATCGTGTCCCATAGTCGAGCCTTCTTCTGCTCCTTAGTGAGGTAGAAGAGCTCTGGGTAGGTGTGCTCATAGTACCGCTGGCGTAGCTTGCCGTCGATAAGCTTTTGTCCGTGGTACTTAGTCTTCGCCATCTCAATGTTGCATAGTACCCACCTCCGTGGAGCGGAGCTAGCATGTTTAAGCTTGGCTAATTCCGCTTCTCTCTTCTTGCGAGGGCCTGTCACTCTGAGAACTTCGTCTCCAGGAGACCACCTTGCAATCTCAGCTGGCCAAGCGACCTGTACCGCGATAGAAGGAGCAAGAATCAAAATGTCTCCCCGTACATCGGCAGCAATGAGGCTTGCTATCGTTTGAACGGTTTTACCCGCACCAGGAGAGTCAGCCAGAAGAGTGGCTTTGTTGCTTCCCATGAATGATACCGCAGCTCTCTGATAAGGCCTGAGAGCCTTTGCTGTGGCTGGAGCGTACTTCTCTAGAAGAGGGGGGATTGGTGCGTCTGCGTCTCCCCTGGTAAGGTTCTCCGCTCGGCGGTTAGCTTCGATAAGGTTCTTGATGACCTTCTTTGTGTCAGAGGTCATCTTGACAGATCCACTTTGGCGAGCGTACTTCATCACCTTCTTGGCAGTTGGCTCGTCAAATCGGAAGCGGTACGTGTTGAAATCCTCCCACATACCTCCGAGCTGATGAAGGTCTCTCTCTGTGGGTGGGTTCTTGACGTTCCACTTAATAAGTAGCTTGTCGTCTTCGACCGTAATAATGAAATCCATTTTTGTCCTCTCTAGAAAAGCTGCGCTCCGTGACCAATGAGCCACTTCTGAATCTTCTCGTCGTGCGCCCACCAATCTTTGCCATATCGGAAACCGCACCAGTGCATGAGTTCTTCCTTTGAGTTCTCCCAGTGAATAGAGTGGCGATACTTAATGCTAAGCATCTCGATGGAGCGCCAATCGTCTTCTGCCTTGGCAGCCTCTAGTTCGTCACATGCGGAGCATGATCCGTACCCGATCACTACAAGACCAATTCTTCCCTGGAAGTCCTTAAGGAGGTAACATTTATCTCCTTGGTAGCTCTCGCTCTTAAATGTGTCGAGAGTATTGTATCCCCAACTAGCAACGATGTCGTCGTGAGTTGGTCCGAAGTTTTTATCTAGAACCCAGTCTGGCATAAGCATTTTAGTCTCCTTTTTGGTGGTGGCGGGGTCTCCCCCGCCTTAGTCTAGCTCCAGTCGTCGTCATCTGTTTCGACAACCTTGGCCATAACATACGATGAACCTGATCCTGAGAAGAAATCGTGGGTCTCGTTGGCATCTACAGTCATAGAGGTGAGGATTGCTGCTTCTACGCGCGTTTCTTCGTCGTCGAAAAGTGAATCGTAACCTAGATTCTGGAGAGCCTTGTTTGCGTTGTACCGAAGGTAGAT
Source organism: Alphaproteobacteria bacterium (assembly GCA_028683655.1). Taxonomy (GTDB): domain Bacteria; phylum Pseudomonadota; class Alphaproteobacteria; order UBA9219; family UBA9219; genus UBA8914. The sequence continues at coordinate 1,021 of JAQUHK010000173.1, read as the reverse complement.
CTTTACGTTCTCGGTCCAGCCGACCTCATCGTAGATCTCTTCTGCGTACTTACATTCTAGATCGTACAGTCTACGGATAAACCTGTCAACCCAGTAATCTAATTGGTCTTGGCTTTCATAACTAAGTTGCTTCTTATGCTGCTGAAACTTATAGCCGATATAGTAGCCGTGGACTCCTTCGTCGCGCAAGATAAGGCGGATAATGTCAGCAGTATTGGTGAGTCTTCCCTGAGAGGCAAGCTTAAAGGGTAAGTAGAAGCCAGAGTAGAACAAGAAGGACTCTAGGATTACCGACGCTGCCTTCTTGTACGCTGCATCTTCTACTGGGTTGGTTAAGGCAGGTCCAGAGTATACCGCTTCGATAGCTTCTGACTTGGCCCGGAGAGATTCACTCTCTTCCGACCAGCGGAAGACTTCATCGATCTCTTCTGAGGAGCAGAGAGTGGAGAAGATGGAAGAGTAGGACTGCGCGTGAATAGACTCCATGAATGCGATATTGGTAAATACCGCTTCTTCGTGAGGCGTTACCGCGTCTTGGATCATCTCCACGGCTCCTACGGTGCCTTGGATGGTGTCTAGGAGGGTAAGTCCTGCAAAGATCTTCTTGGTGGCTTCCTTCTCCGCCTTAGTGAGCTTGCTCCAGCTCTTAATATCATTGGACACTGGGACCTTCTCTGGGAACCAGACGTTAGTTTTGAGTCGATTCCAGACCTCAAGGTCGATGTTATCTTCGATCTTGTTCCAGTTAATTGCTTTTACAGTCATTAGTAGATGATCTCTCCATAGATAGCAAATTGGATAATGTCGTCAATCATTGGATTGGTAAGGCTGATCTTGTCCCACTGTTCCCGCTTGATTTGGCGGGCTACTTCTCGGTAAGTTTTCTTCTCGTGGCGCAAGGCCTCTTCGGCAAATACCTCTAGGCCGTCTGCAACGTGGAAGCTCGTAAAAAGAGATGGGGCTGAGAGATCTTTAGGATCAATTTGCCAGTGTCCGTCTTTTTCGATCTTCTTGGTTGTCG
>JAQUHK010000003.1 GCA_028683655.1 Alphaproteobacteria bacterium | reverse complement strand
ACAACCGTTACTATCCGACGTTCAAAGCGTTCGCCGACGCTACGCTCGACTTCTTAACCAAAACATTCCCCCAACAAGCTCGCTTGTGGATCGACAGGCTCTCTGATAATTTTACCCCTGTCCAATCCCCTCTTTTGCCAACTCTTCAGGTGTGAGGGGTATACAAACATTATATGGGCTTCTAGCTTCGAACAACCATGGTTTTGATGCAATCGTTTGGGCAACGGCTAAATCAATGCGCCTTGGCTCTCAGGATATTGAAAAAATTGAAGGGGCAATAACGAGTTCACTTGGCCTTTTTTCAGCTGTAGCGAATCAATTTGAGCCAGGAGACGAACCACCAATAGATCGTGTGACAAAGTTATTGGCAGAAAACAAGATTTTGCTAGTGATCGATAATCTTGAAACCATTCTTGATGAGAGCATCCGAAAGTTTGCGACAGACATCCCTGGCGAAAGCAAACTCGTGTTTACATCTCGCGTACCTTTAGGTTCCGATCTTTCAGTTCATGTCGGGGATTTCAGCGAGACAGAAGCTCGAAATTACCTGAGGCGGTTAGGAGAAACATATTATGTTCCCTCTATTAAAGGTGCTTCCAACGAAAAACTTGATCGATACGCAAGACAATTAGGCAAGAAACCATTGCTTCTTAAATGGTTTTGCCTCGGAGTCGCCAGTGGATTATCCCCCGAGGCAATCACTTCTAAGGTTGATATTGCTATTAAATTTTGTCTCGAGAACGTCATTAATCAACTAACGCCTATCGCTAAAAAAATAGCATGTGTACTAGCAGTATTACCCTCTTCTGCCTCTGCCCCACTTATTCATGAAATTGCGGATTTGAGCAGCGCAGAGGTTGAAATCGGGGTCGCCGAATTAGTCCGATTTGCGTTGGTCCAAAGACAAGAAAAGTCAAAATTTGAAGTATCCTATCAACTAGGCGGTTTCTCGAAGACCCATATTGTTCGCGTGTTGCAGCCAACCACGACTTTTTCCGAAGACGCTCTTAAAAAGTTTCGATCTGTCGAAGGAGCGTTTCAGAATGAACGCCGAGCTCAGAATGCAAATAGGTATTCATTTCGGTATGTTGCCGTTCGAAACCGAACGGAGATGCTGGTTTCTAAGAAACTAAAGAAGATCGCAGAGGAAGCAAATGAAGGAGATATTGCAACAGCGGAGGAGCTGCTCCAGGAAGTTAAGAGTCTGAGTTCAGGATATTTCGAAGTCCACCGGATGGATGCTTTCGTCGCTATAAAAGCGCAGGAGGTTGCTCGGGCCAAGGCTTCGTATCAAACCGCTATAGAACTCGCAGAGAAGCAGCCTCAGTTGCACTATTTTTATGCTGGAATGTTGTCGAGATACATGTCTGATTTTGATGCAGCGGCAGACCAATTAAAAACAGCATTAGATCTCGATCCTAATGCCCCATGTGTTTTGCAAGAATTGGCTAGAGTTGCATGTTTTAGATATGACTTTCCAACGGCCCATTATGCCTTGGAGAAAATGCAAAACCTTCCTTTTCGCTCTAACCGAGACAAAATTATTCACGCCGACCTCTGCACACAAGTACACTACCGCGAAGCAGACCATCTGGTCATGAACGGAAATATTTCTGGTGCTTCACGTCCATTAAGACTGCTTTCAGACACTATTTCTAGAATGGACTCACGACTATTCGATGAAAAGCATGTTGAGCATTTATATAAGGCCCTTATCTTGGTATCAAAACTTAAGCGAGAAATTGCTTTTGAAGATGGCGATCTTCTTTGTGAACTTGAAGACAAAATACAGGCGATCAAGCCATTAACCCAACAAGCGAAGTAACCAGACCGTTCTCTGTACTGTATTTGTATGGGGGCGTGTTACAATAATGCCCCCTCGTTCCGGCCTCCGCGCCGAACCCGCTGGCTCGCGCCATCGGGGCCCCGTCGCGGGGCCGTCCCCCTTTCCCTCTGATCCGTAACAACGTTACAACCCACAGAAAGCCTAGGTTTTTTGAAAGTCGATCCGTAACATTGTAACGGCACAAGCGTAACAGCTACGCTTCGACTTGCTCTTTGTTGGTGTACGCAGAGATTTGAATAACGTCGTCGCCGTCCGCCAGCGTCTTGTCCAAGAAATTGGCCCAATCCTGCATCATCTTTTTGCGTTCCAGTAGATAGTCTGCGCGGTTATAGATGGCGCGGATTTCGTTGCGGTCGGCATGGGCGAGTTGCTTTTCGATAATGTCAGGATGGTATTTACGTTGTTCATTAAGGATAGTGCTGGCCAGCGCACGAAAGCCGTGGCCTGTCATGCGCCCGTTATAGCCCATGCGTTTAAGCGCGCTTAGGACGCAATTGTTGCTGATATGCTTTTCCTTGTTGGCGGCAGAGAAAAAGACAAGCTCGCGCCTTCCTGTGATTTCCTGAAGCCCCTTTAAAATCGCCAAGGCTTGCGAGGCCAGCGGGACAATATGTTCATGCCGCATCTTCATGCGCTCGGCGGGGATTTTCCATTCGCACCGATCCCAATCGATTTCCTCCCACCGTGCGCCGATAAGCTCACCCGTTCGCACAAAGGTCAGGGCCAGCAGCTTCATGGCCGCGATGGTCAGCGGATCGCCTTGATAGGCCGCCATGTCGCGCAGCAATTGGGGAAGCTCTGCCGGAGGGATGCAGGCGCGGTTCTCGACGGGCTTGCGGCGGATAATGTCGCGCAGATCGCCAGCGGGGTTATTCTCGATCAACCCACGACGCACGGCATAGCGAAAGACTTGCTGGATAATCTGTTTAATGCGGTTGGCGGTTTCATTCACGCCGTCGCGCTCTATCGCTTCAAGGCAAGTTGCAATCTCTGCCGTCTTTATCTCGTCAATCGGGCGAAAGCCAATGCGGGGGAAAGCGTGCATTTCAAGCCGCCGCAGGGATCGGGCTTGGTGCGCGGGTTCAACGTTCTTGATCGCCATCCAACGACGCGCCACAGCCTCAAACGTGTTTTGGCTGGCTTCCATCTTTTGCATTTTGGTGGTGCGGCGATGCTGGGTCGGGTCGATGCCTTGAAGAAGCAGCTTTTTGACCTCGTCCCTTTGGGCGCGGGCATCGGCCAGACCAACCACGGGATAGGGGCCGATGGAGAAAAGGCGCTCTTTGCCAAGTAAAAGGTATTTCAGCCGCCAAAGTTTGCTGCCCGTCGGGGTGACCAGCAAAAACAGCCCCAGACCATCGGCCAGCTTATAGGGCTTGTCCTTGGGTTTGGCGTTGCGAAGTTTGGTGTCCGAAAGGGCCATAATGGGGTCCGGTTCTCATTTGAAAATACCCCATAAGATACCCCTGTTTGGGGGTATATGTGGGAAAACGCTAGCGGATTGTATCAAACAACCACAACAAATTCACTAGGTTTTTCAATGAGTTTGTGGACGTTGTCGAACGTCCTTGGACCTTAAATGGTGCCCCAGGAGGGACTTGAACCCCCACTCTCTTGCAAGAAACAGATTTTGAGTCTGCCGCGTCTACCAATTCCGCCACTGGGGCCTAGGGGCTTCGGTTGGCTGGATGCGCCCGATGAGGGGGCAGGGCCAAAGCCGTAAGGCGAGGGGGATAATAGCGGGCCCGTCGCGCGGGTCAACCTTATTCTTTGCGGGAGGGGTGCTTTTTGGGCTGATTTTGCCTTCAGGTTAACGAAGACAGCTTACCCCAGCTCTTTTTGCACGCGCTCGCAGGTTGCCGAGATTTCTTGGCCCAAACCTTCGGCGGCGCGGCGGATTTCTTCGGTGGTGATCAGCATATGCGAAATGCCGTCTGTGACGGCGTTGGTGGCGGTGCTGGTTTCTCCGGCACTGCGGGCGATTTCGTGGGTTGCGGCGGTTTCTTCGTGCAGGGCGGTCTTGATCGTTTTGGTAATGGCGTCGATCTTTTCGATGGTTTCCTGAATGGATTTCATCTGGCTTTTCATCGTATGCGAGGCGGCGCGCATGTCGTTGATCTGGGCCTCGATCTTGGTGGTGGCCTCGGCGGTTTGCTTGGCCAGATTCTTGACCTCGCTGGCCACCACGGCAAAGCCACGGCCTTGTTCACCCGCGCGGGCGGCTTCGATGGTGGCATTGAGGGCCAGCAGGTTCGTTTTACCTGCAATATCGCGGATAAGCTCGACGATAGAGAGGATTTGGTCGCTTTTTTCGGACAGGGAGGAAGCATCGCTGTCTGCCGCCGTGGCTTTTTGGGCGGCATCAGAGGCGATGTTGGTGGCGTCATCGGCTTGGCGGCCTATTTCGATGATGGAGGAGTTCATTTCCTCGATGGCTGCCGCGATAATGGCCGCACTTTCCAGTGCCTTGGCGGCGGCAGAGGTCGTGATGGTCGCCTTGTGTTGGTGATCGTCGGTCAAAGCCAGCATTTTGGAGGCATGGCCGGTCAGGGTGCCGCCGAAATGTTTGGTGGTTGCCTTGGCGTGTTCTTTGCCATCTTCCATCGCGTCTTGCGCCTTGGCGAGGGCCTCGACCTCCAGCTGGTGCCCGAGGCGACAGGCCCCCAGCCATGCGCCGCCCGCCGTCAGCACCAGAAGCCCGCCCGTCAGTGCCAGCGTTTCGGCATCGGGTTGGCGGCAGGCCATCGTGGCCAGAGGCACCACGGAGGCCGAAAGGATGGCGGCAAAAACGGTTTTGTGAAGACGGGAGGACATGAGGGCTATAGGTTCACCATGGAGACGACGAGGCCTTATTGATGCCTTAATAACCCTTAAAATTGATCTAAGCAGGGGGTTACGTCGGTGTTTCAATTGTATCAAGGGCCCTTGAAAGCTTTGCTTGTCCCACAGGCGTAAGCTTTGTATTCTGTCCTGCCGCCAGATTAGCGGTTGTTTAGAAAAAAAGTGAAAGACCATGACAGATACTCAGAAAAAAGACTATCGCGAGAGCGTATTCCTCCCCAAAACCGATTTTCCGATGCGCGGCAATCTGGCGGCTAAGGAGCCAGAGCTTTTGGCGCGCTGGCAAAGGCTGGGGCTTTATGACCGGCTGCGCAAGATTTCAAAGGGCCGCACCAAGTATGTGCTGCATGACGGGCCGCCGTTTGCCAATGGCCATATTCACTTGGGCCATGCGCTGAACAAGATTTTGAAGGATGTCGTCGTCCGCACGCATCAGATGCTGGGCTTTGACGCGCCTTATGTGCCGGGATGGGACTGTCACGGGTTGCCGATTGAATGGAAGATTGAGGAGCAATATCGCGCCAAGGGGCAAGACAAGGACGTCGTGCCCGTCGCGCAGTTCCGTGGCGAGTGCCGCGCTTTTGCGCAGCACTGGAAAGAGGTACAGTCGCAGGATTTCCAGCGTCTGGGGGTCAGTGGCGATTGGGCGCATCCCTATGCGACGATGGATTTTGCCTCGGAAGCGCAGATTGTGCGCGAGATTCACAAGTTTCTGACAGGCGGGCTTTTGTATAAGGGCTCGCGGCCTGTCATGTGGTCAGTTGTTGAAAAAACAGCGCTGGCCGAGGCCGAGATTGAATATCACGATCACAAATCCACGACGCTGTGGGTGCGCTTCCCGATTGTCAAAGCGGGCGGCAATGCTGCGCTTGAAGGCTCGTCGATTGTGATTTGGACCACCACGCCGTGGACCATTCCGGCTAACCGCGCCATCGCTTATGGCGATTTTGCCTATGCGCTTGTTCAGGTGGACGGTGCGGATGAGGGCGCGGCAGCCCAAATTGGGGATCGCCTTGTCGTGGCCGCCGATCTGGTCGAGTCTTTTTGCTCCGATGCCAAAATCACCGCTAAAACAGTTTTGACGGATAAGCTGACGGGCGCGGATTTGGCGGGCACCGTTTGCGCGCATCCCTTCCGTGGTCGCTTGGGCAGTGAAAACGCTTTTGATTATGACGTGCCGCTTTATGAAGGGGCTTTCGTGACGACAGAGGCGGGGACGGGCTTTGTGCATATCGCCCCCGGCCATGGCGAAGACGACTTTAATCTTGGGCGACAATACAAGGTGAAGTTCGAGCCGACGGTCGGGGATGATGGCCGCTATCTGCCGAACGTCAAGGGCTTTGAAGGGCTTTATGTCTATACGCCCGATGGCAAGGCTGGCGAGGCGAACGTCGCCGTGATCCGCGCCTTGGCGCACGCTGGCGCGCTGCTTGCCAAGAAAAACATCACGCACAGCTATCCGCATTCATGGCGGTCGAAGGCCCCGCTGATCTTCCGCACCACGCCGCAATGGTTTGTCGCGCTGGATGAGGTGAAGGTCGGCAAGACGGGCAAGTCGCTGCGTGAGCTCGCGTTGAACGCGATCGGCGAAACGAAGTGGTATCCTGCGCAAGGCGAGCGTCGCATTCGCGGCATGATCGAAACGCGCATGGATTGGTGCATCAGCCGCCAGCGAGTCTGGGGCGTGCCGATTGCTTTGTTTGTTTCGAAAAAGACGGGCGAGCCGCTCAAGGATCAAGCTGTTTTGGATCGCATTGCCGCCTCGTTCGATCAAGAGGGCGCGGATGCGTGGTACACACGCGACCCGCAAACCTATCTGGGCGACAGCTATCGCGCCGAAGAGTTCGATCAGGTTTTTGACATTGTCGATGTCTGGTTTGAATCGGGCTCGACGCACAGCCTTTGCCTCGATCAAACCAAGCCCAATCCGGCGTGGCCCGACTTGACATGGCCTGCCGATCTTTATCTGGAAGGCTCGGACCAGCATCGTGGCTGGTTCCATTCCTCGCTTTTGGAGGCTTGTGGCACGCGCGGCAAGGCCCCGTATAAGGCGGTTCTGACGCATGGTTTCGTGCTGGACGAACAGGGGCGCAAGCAATCCAAGTCGCTGGGCAATGTCGTTGACCCGCTCAAGGTCATGGATACGCAGGGCGCGGATATTCTGCGCCTGTGGGTTCTGTCGTCCGATTACGCGCAAGACTTGAGCTTGGGGCCGAATATCCTCAAGCAAACGGGCGATCTGTACCGCCGCTTCCGCAATACGCTTCGCTATTTGCTGGGTGCGCTGGATGGTATGGGGCAGGGCGAGCGCGCCGCGCCTCAAGATATGCCAGAGCTTGAGCGTTGGGTGCTGCATCGTTTGCATGAGATGGATGCCTCGATCCGCGCCGACATTGCCGCTTATGACTACAACCATTTACTGCAAAGCCTGCATCATTTCTGCGCGGCGGATTTGTCGGCTTTCTATTTTGACATCCGCAAAGACAGCCTCTATTGCGACGGTGTAGACAGCCCGCGCCGCCGCGCGGTGCGCACGGCACTAGAGCTTTTGTTCGATCATCTGGTCGTGTGGCTTGCGCCTGTTCTGTGCTTTACGGCGGAGGAAGCCTATCTGGCGCGTCACCCTGACGATGAAGAGGGCAGTGTCCATCTTCAGTCTTTCCTCGAAGTTCCGACCGTGTGGCGTGATGAAGCTTTGGGGCAAAAGTGGCAGGCGGTGCGCGAATTGCGCCGCGTCGTCACGGGGGCGATGGAAGTGGCGCGGGCCGAGAAGAAGATCGGATCGAGTCTTCAGGCCGCGCCCGAGGTCTATCTGACCAAGGAACAAGCCGCGCTGCTCAACGGGCTGGACTTTGCGGAAATCTGCATTGCCTCGTCGCTTGCGCTGCACGAAGCTGCGCCACCGGCGGAGGCCTTTACGCTGGCCGATGTGGCGGGGATTGGCGTTGCGGTGCGCGTTGCGGAAGGCGGCAAGTGCGAGCGTTGCTGGCAGGTGCGCGGTGATGTAGCGGAAGGCGGGCTGTGCCCGCGCTGCGCCTCGGTCGTGAAGGGCTAGCGGGGGGCGCATGCGGCAAGACCTCGTGAATATTGGCTCCTATCTTGCTGTTCTGGTCACGATGCTGGATCAGGCCAGCAAGGTCTGGCTGCTCAAAACGATTGAGGCGCAGGGACCTGTGATAACGGTTACCGGATTCCTCAATTTCCGGCTCAGCTGGAACAAGGGCGTCACCTTTGGCCTTATGAACGATCTGGGCATCTGGATGCCCTATGTCCTCATGGGGCTTGCCTTGGCCATTGTTGGGCTTTTGGTTATGTGGCTGCGTCGTTCGACAACGCTCATTGCTGCTTTGGGGCTCGGGTTTGTGATGGGCGGTGCGGTGGGCAATATTTTCGACCGTTTGCGCTATGGCGCGGTGGTCGATTTTATCGACGTGCATTATGCTGGTCATCACTGGTACACTTTCAATCTGGCCGACAGCGCGATTGTCGCGGGGGTCTGCCTGCTGATGCTTGAAAATTTTACGCTAAGTCGTAAAAAGGGATAAACGCGAACTGGGGAGGAGTATCTATGCTGCCTGTGACTCGAAGCGTGCTTTTGGGAGTGGCCTTGATGGCTTTGGCGGGATGCGGTGGCACAGCGGATGCGCTGGGGCTTGGACGCAACGCGCCTGACGAGTTTGCCGTAGTGGATCGTCCGCCTTTATCGATGCCGCCCAATTTCGATTTGCGCCCGCCGCGTCCCGGAGTCGCAAGGCCGCAAGAGGTCAAGATGACCGACCGTGCCAACCAGACGATTTTTGCGGCATCCTCTGGCAAGAACAGTGCCTTCACGTCGGCGGCATCATCGTCTGATGCTTCTGATTCTGAAAAAGCTCTTTTGTCCGAGGCCGGATCGGCCAAGGCCGATCAAGGCATTCGCGAGACGATCGACCGAGAGGCTTCGCAAAAAGTGAGTGGCTCGCGCCATCTGGTGGACGAGGTTTTGTGGTGGCACAGCTCGGCTTCCGCTGCAACGGTTGACGCCAAGGCCGAAGCCGACCGCATTCGCGAAGCAAAAGAAAAAGGCGAATCCATCAATGCCGGAGCAACCCCCGTTATCGAGCGCGACAAGTCAAGTTGGCTGGGGCTTTAAGGGGAGTGAATAAGAGGACAATCTTTCCCCACGCGTTGCTTGGTTTCCCTCCCCCTCGCGGGCCTTGACGCCGAAGGGCGTCAAGGCCGAAGGCTGGATGGGGAGGGAGGGATTGGTCAGCGTAAAACGGCCAAGTTTTGTCCCTGCCCGTCCGCCCCCACCCCCACCCCCACCCCCCCCCCTCCCGCGAGGGGAGGGGCCTATGGCCGCGCTTTTGATTGCCTTATTGGCACGTTTTAACAGATGGACAGACTGGCAATGCTTTCTTTACCGCGATTATACCAACGGCCCTATGAAAACACCCTTGCCGTCATCGCGAAGCCCCGAAGGGGCTGTGGCGATCCAGTCCCCAAGTTTCAAGCAGCAGGACCTGCCTACGCTGTTCAGCTTCGGCAAGGCAGGCTGGATTGCCGCGCTCCCTGCGGTCGCTCGCAATGACGAAGGAGGGGCAACTCGTGAGACACTACATTGGTTCATTGGTATTAGCATCTTTTTGCGCTGTGTTTTTATCCCTTTCGGGAGTCCCCGCGCAAGCTGCCGTTTTTCATCCTGAAACCTATACGCTGGCCAACGGGATGCAGGTTGTGATCGTCAAGAACCGTCTGTCCGCCGCCGTGGCGCAGATGGTCTGGATCAAAACCGGTGCGGCGGACGATCCAGCGGGGCACAGCGGCCTTGCCCATTACCTTGAGCATATGATGTTCAAGGGCACGGCAACGCTGCCAACCGGTGGCTTCAGTGCCTTGATCGCCGCGCAGGGCGGCGAGGAAAACGCTTTTACCACGCATGACACGACCGCCTATCACGAAGTGATCGCCGCCGATCGTCTGGGCCTTGTGATGGCCCTTGAGGCCGACCGGCTGCACGCGCTGCGCTTTGCACCGGATGAAGCGAAAAGCGAATTGGCTGTCGTGATGAGCGAGCGGCAAGAGCGGACGGATAACGAGCCGCAAGGGATTTTCTGGGAGAAAATGGCGGCGGCTTTGTATGGAGCGCATCCCTATGGCCGCCCCGTGATCGGCTGGCAAAACGAGATCGCCTCCATCACGCCCGACGATGCGCGTGCTTTTTACCGCCAGGCCTACGCGCCCGACAATGCGATTCTGGTCGTTAGCGGCAATGTGGAAACACAGGATGTGCTGCGTCTGGCGTCCGGCACTTTTGGCCGTTTGGCTTCCGCAGGCGACGTTGCGCCGCGCGAAGTCAAGCCGCTCCGCTTCGCGCCCACGAGCCCCAAACCGCAAAAGGTCGAGATGCACGATCCGCGCGTGACTCAACCCATTTGGGTGCGCCAGATTCTGTTGCCGCAGGTCAAGGCGGACTCGCGGCTTTCCTTCGCGCTTGACGTGCTATCCGAGATTCTCTCCAGCGGCGAGGTTGGTCTGCTCCACCGCCATTTTGTGATGGAGAAGCAAACGGCCAGCGCGATGGCCGCCAGCTATGACAGTGTGCGGCGCGGCCCCGTTTCTTTTTCGCTGACGGCGGTGCCTGCACCTCAGGCCGATCCGCACAAGCTGGAAAAAGAGATTGATGTCTATTTGCAGGCCTTGGCAAAGCGCGGTTTTTCCGCCGCCGAGGTCGGGGCCGCCCAGCGTCGTCTTGAGGATGCGGCAATTTTTGCACGGGATCGTTTGATGGCACCGGCCCAGATTTTGGGTGAGGCTTTGGCGGTTGGCCAGACGATGTCTAGTGTCGAGGATTGGCCCGACCATATCCGTGCCGTGACGCCCGCCGATGTTAGCATCGCGCTTCGCACGTTGTTGGCCTCGCCGCACGCCGTCACGGGCCTTTTGGCTCCAGCCAAGGGAGCCAGCGAATGAAGAAAATCATCCTTTGTGCTGCTTGCGCGCTCTTCCTCTTCCCCGCCATCGCCCAAGCCGCCACGCCGAAAGTGACCGAGGTGACGAGCCGCAGCGGGATCAAAGCGTGGCTTGTCGAAGATCATACGCTGCCGCTTATCTCCCTGCGTTTTGCGTTTCGCGGCGGGGTTGAGTTCGATCCGGCGGACAAGCAGGGCTTGGCTGTTCTTGCCACCTCGCTGCTCACGCAAGGGGCGGGGCCCTATGACGACAAGGCGTTTCAGGATCGCCTGTCCAGCCGCTCGATCCAAATGGAGATCGGGGCCTCACGCGATGAAATCAGCGGCGAGGTCAAAACACTGACGCGCGAAAAGAAGGAAGCCTTTCGCTTGCTCGCGCTGGCCTTGACGAGGCCGCGTTTCGATCAAGAGGCTTTTGACCGTGCGGTGCGCCAGCAACTTACGGCGCAAAAGATGCAAAAGGCGAAAGCGGATTGGCAGGGCCGCTATGCGCTGTATCGCGCGGTTTTTGGCGAGCATCCCTATGGCTATCGCTCGCTCGGCACACCGCAAAGCCTTGCGCAGATCACGCGCGAAGACGCCAAGACTTTCATTTGTGACCATATGGCCAAAGACCGCCTGATGGTTGCCGTCGTCGGCGCGATCACGCCCAAAGAAGTGAGCGATGCGTTGGATTCCACCTTCGGCGGTCTGCCTGCCCAAGGGGCCGTCGATACGCTTGCCCCTGTCGTCTGGCCCAAAGAAACGGCCTCCATTCTCGTCAAGCGCGAGGGCACACAGACGGATATTCACTTCGCCCTGCCGATGCTGCGCCGCGACGATCCCGACTGGTATGCCGCCGAAATTGCCAACTATATTCTGGGCGGTGGCGGCTTTATCTCGCGCCTGATGAAACAGGTGCGCGCGCAGGAAGGCTTGACCTATGGCATCTCGACGGGCCTTGCGCCGATGGACAAGGGCTCGATGCTGGCGGGCTCGCTGTCCGCCGACAACGACAAAGCGGGCAAAGCGTGGGACATGGTGCGCGATGTGTGGCAGGGCTTTTATGATGGCGGCGTAAGCGAAGCGGAAGTGCAGGCGGCGAAAGACTATCTGACCGGCTCGCTGCCTTTGTCGCTGACCTCCACCGATGCCCTCGCTTCTGTACTTCTGGCGATGCAACAGGAAAAACTCGGCAAGGATTATCTGGACACGCGCAAGGCTTCGCTTGAGGCGGTGACGCTCGCGGATGTCCAGCGCGTGATTGTCGCATGGTTCGATCCGGCGCAGCTTAGCGTCTCGTTTGTTGGTGCGCCTGAAGCCGTTTCCGTAACCGAAACCCATAACATGATCTTGGAGTGATTTTCACATGACCAAACCAACCGCGCAGCCCGTCTGGGGCGAGCTTCAAGCCCACTTTGCCAAGATCAAGGACATGCGCCTTGCCGAGCTTTTTGCCGTCGATCCGGCGCGGGCCCAGCGTTACGCGGTGCAAACCTGCGGCCTGTCGTTTGATTTTTCGCGCACACATATGACGGATGAGACTCTGGCTCTACTCACCGCGCTGGCTTCGGCGCAGGATGTGGAAGGCTGGCGCAGCAAGATGTTTGTAGGTGAGAAAATCAACCACACCGAGGGCCGCGCCGTGTTGCACACGGCCCTGCGGGCTCAAACCGACGCGCCGATCCTTGTGGACGGCCAAGATGTTCTGCCCGCCATTCGTGCGCTTCAGGCGAAGATGAAAGCCTTCACGGCGGCCGTGCGTGAGGGATCATGGACGGGCGCGACGGGCAAGAAAATCACGGATGTCGTGAATATCGGCATCGGCGGCTCCGACCTTGGGCCGCGCCTTGTTGTCAAAGCCTTGAGCCAGCAAGCCGACGGTCCACGCGTTCATTTCGCGGCCAATGTCGATGCCGCAGATTTGCACGGCGCGTTGCGCGGACTTGATCCTGCCACCACGCTGTTTGTCGTCGTCTCTAAAACCTTCACGACACAAGAAACGTTGCTGAACGCCACGCAAGCGCGTGCATGGCTTGTGGCTGCGCTTGGTGAGGCGGCGGTGGCGAACCATTTTGTTGCCGTGTCCACGAACAAGCAAGCCGTCGAGGCTTTCGGCATCAAGACGGACAATATGTTCCCGCTGTGGGACTGGGTTGGCGGGCGGTACAGCCTGTGGTCCTCGGTCGGGCTTAGTATCGCGCTGGCGGTTGGCTGGGATGGTTTCGCACAAATGCTCTCGGGCGCGGCGGCGATGGATGCACATTTCTGTGCCGCGCCGCTCGATCAAAACGCGCCCGTGTTGGCGGCATTGGTGGGGCTTTGGTATCGCAATTTCTGGAACACGCCTGCGCTGGCCGTTCTGCCCTACAGCGAGAGGCTGCGCGAGTTGCCGCGCTTTTTGCAACAGCTTGATATGGAGAGCAATGGCAAGTCCGTCACCAAGGCGGGCGAGCCCGTTGACTATGCCACAGGCCCCATCGTGTTTGGTGAGTGCGGGAGCGTCGGCCAGCACAGCTTTCACCAATGGCTGCACCAAGGGCCGTCCATGGTGCTGGCGGACTTCATCGGCGTGAAAGCGGACGACCTGAACGCGCCAGAAGCGCACCGCGTTCTGTCCGTCCACATGAACGCCCAGATTGAAGCCCTTAAAAGCGGACGTCAGTCCGACGATCCCGCCCGCGTCAACGCAGGCAACAAGCCGTCAATGGTTGTGTGGATGGATCGCCTTGACCCCGCCCACCTTGGCGCGCTTATCGCCTTTTACGAACACAAAGTCTTCGTTCAAGGCCTCCTGTGGGACCTCAATTCCTTCGACCAGTTCGGCGTCGAACTCGGCAAAAAACTCGCTCAGGAAATGTTGGGCTGAGGCTTGGGGGCTTTAGCGGCAAGGATTTGTTGTGTTGCAAGAGCCAAGATCCCGGCAATGACAAGCGGCCCGATGGCTATGTGCAGATGGTTCACCAGCTCAAGATAGAGCGGAAGCAACCATGCCGCGAGCAGGATGATTCTTTCCTTCAACAGGGTGAAAGGTTTTGTCATTGCCAACGCTATACTGGCAGCAGCTAAAATCGGCATGTCGTAATTTAAGGCGTACGGCGTAGCCAGAAAGATAGCCGAGCCGTAAACGGCTATTTGCAGACGGACATCCTTGGTTATCCTGAATAGATAATAAACGCCACCAGCGCAAAGCAGGCTGATGATGATTTGAATATCTTTGGCAAGGTCTGTGGCGACGCCAATGATGCGCAGGGCATAAAAGGGCGACGGAATAAGATAGGCGAAAAGAAAAAGCTTGTCGTTTTCAACCAGCCATTTTTCATGCGCCATGGTGCTTTGTATATAATCTACCCATGGGGTGGTTCCGTATAAGGCGATAGAAAAAGAGCCAAGAACCAGAGCCGTCAGCGTTGTGAAGGCGATGGTTTTCCAGGCGCGTGCGGCCAAAAGCACGAAGGGAACGAAAATGGCCAGCTGCGGTTTGATGGCCATCATGCCGAAGCAAAGGCCCGCGATCAGCGGGCGCGTTGTCATGAAGCGCAGGCCTGTGATCAAAAGGGCTGTGGTAAAAAAACCGTTTTGCCCAGCGGTGATATTTTCAACGCTGGCGGGGCTAAGCGCGAGCATGCCCAATAGCGGGAGGAAGCGCGGAAAAAGAAACCGCAGGCTTGCGGCATAAAGGCCAAGGCCCAAAGCGCACCAAATAACGTAGGAGGGGAGGTAAGGCAGAAAGCCGAACGGTAAAATAAAGGGAAGAGATAGCGGCGGATAGCTCCAGAAGTGCCACCCAAAGTTTTGTCCGATCAAAAGCTGTTCTGCTTTGTGAAAGGCACTCAGATCATAAAGACTTGCAAGGTCTCCCTCAAGAAGAAGGCGACCTGCTGACCAGAAATTGATGAAGTCCCGACCGATCAGCCGGTCGAGTTTTGCGTCGCGCAGTCTGTCAAGGTGGGACAGGGTTAGAATGGCGAAACAAAGATAGCTGAACAGAACATATAAGTGAAGCTGTGGCGCGTGGAGAAAAGACGGAAGGTCCTTTGTGGCTAGCCGCATCTTTTCTGCCAAAGCCGCTTTCATGCGCTGGCTTCCTTTCTTTTGTAGCAGTCCCTGTTTTACGTATCAATATTTGACGCGTTGAGGGCGTTTTCGACGATGAAGTCGCGGCGCGGCTCGACGATGTCGCCCATCAAGGTGGAGAAGACTTGCTCCGCATCGTCCGTCTCGCGCACTCTGACTTGAAGCAGTGAGCGGTTTTGTGGATCGAGCGTCGTTTCCCAAAGCTGTTCGGGGTTCATCTCGCCCAGACCTTTATAACGCTGGATCGTCAGGTTGTGACGGGCTTCCTGTGTGATCAGGTCGATCAGGGCGGCGGGGCCAGCAACGGGCACCGGCTGGCGGTCACGGATCGTCAGGGTGGGTTGCTCGTCAAACCAAGCGCGCAGCTCGGCGGTCATGTCGTCAAGACGTTTGGCCTCGCCAGAGCGTAGGATCACGGGCTCGATCTGGTATTTCGTCGTGACGCCCTGTTTCAGACGCGTGAAGGCCAACGCGCCGGTCTCGCTGACGCTGCCTTCCCAGCCTCGTTCTTCCTTGGACAAGACGGTGTTGAGCCGTTTGGCGACATAGGTTACGGCGGCGGCGGCTTTGGTGGCGTCCGAGAGCAGATCGGCATTGAGCGCGCCAGCAATGGCGGCTTGCTCGACGACAGCTTTGTCGCCGACTTTATGGGCGATGGCGACGATGGCGTTACGCATGACGCGCGCTTTTTCCACGGCGGCCTGCATGTCTTCGCCGATCAGCCGCGTGCCGTTATGCAGCGTCAGGGCTGCTTGTTCGATGCCGGTGCCGAGCAGATAGTTTTCCAGCGCGCGATCGTCTTTGAGATAGCGTTCCTTGCTGTTCCCCTTCTTGAGCCGATAGAGTGGCGGCTGGGCGATGTACAGATAGCCATTGTCGATCAGTGGCCGCATCTGGCGATAGAAGAAAGTCAAAAGCAGGGTGCGGATGTGGCTGCCGTCCACGTCGGCGTCGGTCATGATGATGACTTTGTGATAGCGTGCCTTCTCGGGCTTGAAATCATCCTTGCCGACACCCGCGCCGATGGCAGTGATCAGCGTGCCGATTTCGGCAGAGGTCAGCATGCGCTCGAAGCGGACTTTTTCGACATTCAGGATCTTACCGCGCAGCGGCAAGATGGCTTGCGTCTTGCGTGAGCGCCCTTGCTTGGCCGATCCGCCCGCCGAGTCACCCTCGACGATGAACAGTTCGGACAGGGAGGGATCGCGCTCCTGACAATCCGCCAACTTGCCGGGCAGAGAGGTGGGGTCCAGCACCGTC
The DNA here is from genome assembly GCA_028683655.1 of Alphaproteobacteria bacterium. Classification (GTDB taxonomy): domain Bacteria; phylum Pseudomonadota; class Alphaproteobacteria; order UBA9219; family UBA9219; genus UBA8914. Next base: position 37,884 of record JAQUHK010000003.1, on the reverse strand, counting down.
TTGCGCCGCGTCAGCTCGCGGGCCTTGCGGGCCGCTTCGCGTGCGCGGGCCGAGTCGATGGTGCGGCCAATGATCTTCTTGGTTTCGGTTGGATTTTCTTCGAAGAAGTCGGTCAGGACGTCGGCGACAATCGCCTCGACCACCGGTTTGACTTCCGAGGAAACGAGCTTGTCCTTTGTTTGTGACGAGAACTTGGGATCGGGCACCTTGACCGACAGAATGCCGGTCAGCCCCTCACGTGCATCTTCGCCGCTCAGCGAGATTTTCTCTTTCTTCGCAAGGCCTGTGGACTCCGCAAAGCTGTTGATGGTGCGGGTCATGGCTGCGCGGAACCCGGCTGTGTGGGTGCCGCCGTCTTTTTGCGGAATGTTGTTGGTGAAGAACTTCATGTTCTCGCTATAGCCGTCGTTCCACTCAAGGGCGAACTCGACCGTGATGCCGTCCTGTTCCTTGCGGCCACCGATGACCTTGTCATGGATCAGCGTCTTGGCGGCATCCAGATGCTTGACGTAGGAGTTCAGGCCGCCGTCATAGTGCAGCTGGATCGTCTTGGGCTCTACCCCACGCAGGTCGGTCAGGAAAATATTGATGCCCGAGTTCAGGAAAGCCAGCTCGCGCAGGCGATGCTCCAGCGTCGCAAAATCGAAATCGATATTCGGGAAGGTTCCGCGAGAGGGCAGGAAGGTGACTTCTGTGCCCGTTTGATCGGAAGGCCCGCCTTGCTTCAACGGGGCTTGCGCCACGCCGTGGCAGAACCGCATCGACCATTCCGATCCTTGACGCCAGATGGTCAGGTCCAGATATTCCGACAGCGCGTTGACAACCGAAACGCCCACACCGTGCAGACCGCCGGAAACTTTATAGGAATTCTGGTTGAACTTGCCGCCCGCGTGCAGCTCGGTCATCACGACCTCGGCGGCAGAGATGCCTTCTTCGGCGTGAATATCGACAGGAATGCCGCGCCCGTTGTCGCGCACGGAGCAGGAGCCATCAACATTCAAGACCACGTCGATGCGCGTGCAGTGTCCGGCCAGCGATTCATCGACCGCATTGTCCACGACCTCGTAAACCATGTGATGCAGGCCCGACCCGTCATCCGTATCGCCAATATACATGCCGGGCCGCTTGCGCACGGCGTCGAGCCCGCGCAAAACGGTGATGGAATCGGCACCGTAAACGTTTTCGGTTTCGGGGGGGAGGTCTTGGGTCTTGTCGGTCATGAAAATTCCAGAAGGTCGGTCATAAAAACATTCTTCCAAGCAAAACGAATCACTTGAAAACGAGCCCTTTTTTACCACGAAAAACCTCGCCCGCGCAACGCCCTAACGCTCTGGAAAAACAAAAGAAAAGGGGGCTGAAAGCCCCCTTTGCCTCGATGTGGTTCACAGCTCTTACGGTTGCAGTGGTTTATAGCCTTGCGGCGGCCCGAATTGAGCGCGAATCTCGCCATTGCCCACTTTTTCAATATCGTTCCATGTCGCGGGGCGCGACGACGTTGTCGCAGGGGATCCTCCCGAGGTGTGGCGCGCCGTCGTGCCCTTTGAGGTGTGGGCGGTGCCCCCCATCGTCAGGCGTGCCTCGCTGCTATAGCCCATGGCCGTTTTGACATCGCGTGGCAAGTCGTTAAACGCTCCGATCAGATCCTTTGTGACTTGCTGCTCAAGGTCTTCATAGGACCGAGCCCCGCTAAATTTCTGAAGCTCGCGGCCCGCATCGACTTGTTTGTAGTTGCCATAGCTGAACCCGCCGCCTTCCGTTGGAGGCGGGGCATCCACAGAGGTTTCTTTTTGCAATTTGGTCAACGAAAGCAGCAGCTGGTTGCGGCTGAGCTTTTCAAAGACAAGAGGATCATATCCACCCAAGGCGGGGTTTAGCCGGATTTTTTCGAGACAGCTTTGTTCCACCAGATCGTCAAGATTGTAGGGGGCACGCACGGCTTCTGGATAGATTTTGATCAGCAAGTTGTTGGTAAGAGGCGGTGCACCGGCTTGAACGTCAATGGACGTCGTGACCTGATATTTGTGATATTCACCCGTTTCGTTCTCTCCATTTTCGACATTTTGAACGGTGGTGGTGTGTTTGAAACCAGATGATTCTGTGCCAAAATCAAGCTGATTAGGCGAGGGTGGGACGTACTTGCCGCTCTGGAGATATTGTTTGGCGAAGTTGACGCCAATGACGGCCTCTCGCGCCATGCCCGCAACCTGAGAGCTTGGCGAGAGACTGGGGGCATTCGCTTGGGCCCGCAAAACATCGGTTAAGGCCCCGTATTCACTCCCTTGCCGTGGGTAGCCGTGAGAATCCACGCCTTCAAGATAAAAAGCCGTTGGGTCCAGCATCTGAACCGATTGTCCGTTGACAGAGAAGTCGGACGAATAAGCCACATATTGGCCACGGAAGAGGCCCGTTGTTTCGATGTGTCCCTCATGGGCTTGGTGATCGAAGGAAACGGCATAAGTCAAAGGATATTCTTTGTCGCCAGCAAGAATGTGGCGGCTGTTATCAACGACGGTGACTTCGATTCGACGCGCGTCTGGTCCGCCATCTGGGGATTCAGCCTGTGTGACAAAGCCTTCAAGGGCACCCTTTTGAAAATGCGCTGTGTCGGCCGGTTGGCGATACCGCGCATCCTGTGATTCAGCTGGTGCCTTGCCGAGCCACAGTTGTTTTTCGACGCCTTGTCCGGTGCTGTGATCATAAGACCCGACCGTGATGAAGGGCTGGGTGTGGTCAATGGCGCAGTGCGCTTGCGTCAGGCCTATTGCGGCAATAAAGAAGGGGGTTTTGTACTTTTTGATGAAAGAAACGACGTTCATGGAAAAAAGCCTTTTCAATATGACTTCGTGGATAATCTGTTCAGGTGCGCATTATAGCATGGAAAGGGTTGATAAATCCAAAAATTAAATAGTTTCCTGTCCGTTTTCGAAGCCGGAACGGTCGAGCCATTCACCGCAATCGGCGAGCAAGGGGGTGTAGCCCAATGATTTGATAAATTTGAGTAAATCCGCACTTTTAAGGCAGGTGGAGGCATCGTTGCGCAGGGGGTGATAGTTAACCTTTTCTTGCGCCATCATGTCTTTGTCCAAAACGACTGTCAGGCGGCGGGTTTTGTCATTTATCAGGGCAAAAGGTGTGACCGAGCCTGCCGGAACGCCAAGAACCTCCATAAGCAAATCGGGCTTGCCGAAAGACAGGCGGGCGGCGCCGATGGCCTTTTCCAGCTGGGACAATTGGGCCCTTTTGTCGGCGGGCAGTACGACGAGCCACAGCTTGCCCTTTTTGTCCTTCAAAAACAGGTTTTTGCAGTCCAGCCCGGGAATCGTGTGGCGAATGGCCAAGCCATCCTCGACCGTGAACATCGGTGGGTGGCTCACGGTTTCATGCACAATGCCTAGCGCGTCCAGCGTGGCAAAAAGGTCTTCCTGTGTGATCATGAGATGGGGTTCATTTTAGATATGAATGAGTTATGCACAGTTTCGCTCTCTTGTCGCCCCTTCGTCATGGCGAGGGGCTTTAGCCCCGTGGCCATCCAGTCCCTCCCTTTCAAATGGCGTCCCTGTTTGGGAGGACAGGACTGGATCACCACGTCGCTGCGCTCCTCGTGATGACGGAAGAGGATTTTAGCAAAGAAACGGCGGCGAACAAAGAGGCTTGACTCCCAACCGCTCTTGGCCGCATGTCGAAGGCGTGTTTGAAAAGAAAAGGAAAACCCTATGCGCCCGTCAAAAAGAGAAGTGGACCAGCTGCGTTCGCTTGAAATTGTGCCGTCATTTTCGAAATATGCGGAAGGATCGTGCCTGATCAAAATGGGCGATACGCATGTTTTGTGCACGGCCTCGGTGGCCGACAAGGTGCCGCCTTTTATGCGGGGCAGCGGCCTTGGCTGGGTCACCGCCGAATATGGCATGTTGCCCCGTGCGACGCATGATCGCACGGACCGTGAGGCCGCGCGCGGCAAACAGACGGGGCGGACACAGGAAATCCAGCGGCTGATTGGCCGCTCGCTGCGCGCCATCGTCGATCGCAAGGCGATGGGCGAGATGCAGATCAGGGTCGATTGTGATGTGCTTCAGGCCGATGGCGGGACGCGCACGGCCTCGATCACGGGCGGCTATGTTGCGCTGGCTCTGGCCATGAAATACCTGCAACAAACGGGCAAACTGCCACAAGGACCTCTGCCGTTGCTGGACAGCGTGGCGGCGATTTCCTGCGGTCTTTATGAGGGGCAGCCTGTTTTAGACCTTGATTATGCGGAAGATTCCAATGCGCAGGCCGATGCCAATTTCGTGCTGACAGGGGGCGGCGGCATTGTGGAGGTGCAAGGCACCGCCGAACAAAAGCCCTTTTCGCAAGAGCAGTTCGATGCGCTGATGACGTTGGCTCGCACAGGCATTGCTGCGCTGACCGCCGCGCAGCAAAAGGTGATTGAGGCCGCCTGATGCCCCGCCTGTTCACCGAAAAAAAGCTGGTGATCGCCACCCATAACAAGGGCAAGTTGGCCGAGTTCAGAGCCTTGCTTTCCCCGCTGGGGATCGAGGTCACCTCGGCGGGCGAGCTTGGCTTGCCTGATCCCGAAGAGACGGGGACAAGCTTTGCCGAAAATGCGCTGATTAAAGCGCGGGCGGCCTGCGATGCTTCGGGCCTTCCGGCTTTGGGGGATGACAGCGGCCTGTGCGTTGCGGCCCTCGGCGGAGCCCCTGGCATCCACTCGGCCCGCTGGTGCGGCGATGCCCGCGATCCGGCGGTTGGCGTGGCGCGGATTCAGGAGGGGTTAGGGGATAGCAAGGATTTTACAGCATCCTTCTTCTGCTCCCTCGCCTTGGTGTGGCCCGATGGTGCGGTAGAGGCGGTCGAAGGCGAATGCACGGGGCAGCTGGTTTTTCCGCCGCGCTGGAGCCTCGGCCACGGCTATGACCCATGGTTTCAGCCCGACGGCGAGGCCCGCACTTTTGGCGAAATGGTGCAAGACGAAAAAGAGGCCTTAAGCCATCGCGGCGTGGCGATGCGCAAACTGTTGGCCTTGTTTGTGCGGCCATGAAGCCGCTCTCGCTCTATATACACTGGCCTTTTTGCGCGGCGAAGTGCCCCTTTTGCGATTTCAATTCCCGCGCGACGCCCAAGGGGCTTGAGGAGGCCGAATGGCTGGCGGCGTATCTGCGCGAACTTTCGTATTATGCCGAGCTGTTGCCAGAGCGCGAAATCCGCACCATCTATTTTGGCGGCGGCACGCCCTCGCTTCTCTCGCCGTCTTTTGTCGAGGCTTTGTTGCAGCATGTTGCAGGCCTTTGGTCCATGGCTTGCGACGGTGAGATAACGCTTGAGGCCAATCCGGCCTCCAGCGACACGGCGAAGTTTCAGGGGTTTAAAAGCGCGGGCGTGAACCGTCTGTCGCTGGGCGTGCAGGCTCTCAATGATGCGGACCTGCGGTTTTTGGGGCGGCTTCATGACGTCCATGCTGCGCGGCAAGCTCTTGAAAGCGCAGCAAAGACCTTTGACCGTTTCTCTTTCGATCTGATCTATGCCCGCAAAGGACAAACGGTTGCAGCATGGACCAAGGAACTGCAACAAGCCCTCTCCTTCGGGGCGCAGCATTTGTCGCTTTACCAGCTGACGATCGAGGAAGGCACCGTCTTTCACAAACGCGCCGCGAAGCAGGAAGTGCTGACCGCTGGCGACGACGAGGCCGCCGCTTTGTATGAGCTGACGGGCGAGATGATGGCGGCGACGGGCCTGCCCGCCTATGAAATTTCCAATTACGCAGCAGCGGGGCAGGAGAGCCGCCATAACCTGACCTATTGGCATTATGAGGACTATATCGGCATTGGCGCGGGGGCGCATGGCCGCTTCGTGTTGCCCGATGGGCGGCGCATGGCCACGGCCAACCACCGCACCCCTGCGGTCTGGTTGGGGCAGGTTACCGCGCAGCAAAACGGGTCCAAAAGACTCACGAGCCCCCTGTCGTCATCGCGAGGAGCGCAGCGACGTGGCGATCCAGTCCCCAAACTTCAAGCAGGAGGACTGGATTGCTTCGTCGGCCAAGGCCTCCTCGCAATGACGGGAGCGGGCAGTTCATCCACGGGTTGGTGTGAAACACTCGAAAAGCTCGATCAGGAAACGGCGATGCGCGAGGCGTTGATGATGGGCCTGCGCCTGACACAAGGAATTGATGTTGGGGCGTGGGAGGCCAAGTTTGGTGCGGGCTCGTTAGGGGCTTTTATCGGCCAAGAGAAAGCGGGGTGGCTACGCGCTGAAGGGCTTTTAGCCACGGATAATCAAGTCTCGTCGCTGCGTCTCACCCGCGAAGGGTTACAGCGTCTTAATGCTGTTTTGGCCTATTTGGTGGCGTGAGTCTTACTCATAGGTAATCGTTTCCGTAACGATCCGTCCTAGCCATGATCTATATCTGACTGTGGCCCCGTGGCCCTTTTTCGGAAAACCGAAGAAGCGAAGGAGCCATGGCAGGCCTGTCGCTTCGTCGTCGTCCGTTCCCCCTCCTGATTTGCCGCCGCCGCTGCTTCCACCCAACGAAGCGGAGCTGGAACCTGAGCTAGAGCTTCTGCCCTGCGGATTTCCGGGGGTGGGTGGCCTTTGGACATTCGGGGCGAGCGGGGCGATTTGCGCGCGCCATCTTGGGTCACCCTTGGGCACATGCCCCAAGGTCGGGGTGGGGAGCTTGATGTCTTTGACTTGGAGCAAGGCTTTGCGGGCATTGCGCTGAAAGGCGGCAAAAATATTGCGCACCGTCACGGGGCGGTGGCCTGCTGGCAGGCTGGTATGAAGAACTAGTGGCAAGACAAACATCGTTTCCTCCTCGAAAAGTCATAATGCAACGCAAAACAATAAAGTGATTGTGGCAGAGAAAAAGGGGAAAGAAAAGATGCTTTGTTTGCTTGACGCGGCGGGGCGGAAGGCTTAATCATAAAGGACCAGTCAAATACCATTTTGAGGTAACGTCATGCTGCGTATGAGTAAATTGGCGGATTATGCTTTCATCATCTTGACGCAAATGGCGCAGGAAACCGGGCAGACGTGGCCTGCCTCTGTGCTGGCACAAGAAACGACGCTTCCCTTACCGACGGTTGCAAAACTGATGAAACTGCTGGCGCGCAGCTCGATTGTGACGGCCCAGCGCGGTGCCTCCGGTGGCTATAGTCTGATGCGTGATCCTCAAACCATTTCGATTGCCGATATTATTGAAGCCGTCGACGGACCGATCAGTCTGACGGAATGCGCGGGCAAGGCGCTGGGCAAACCGCATTGCGATTGTGCGGTCAGTAAGTGTCCGACGAAAGAAAGTTGGGGACGCGTCAATCAGGCGATCCGGCGTTCTTTGGAAATTGTTTTTCTTTCGGACCTCATCGTGACAGAAACGGCGGCGGGGTAAGAGCCATGGGTGCCGAGGTCGTTTCGCCGTCGAAGATTGACGAGTCTTTGATATCAGAACCATATAAGTACGGTTTCGTAACAGACATTGAAACGGAAACCGCGCCCAAAGGGCTGTCGGAAGAAACCGTTCGCTATATTTCGGCCAAAAAGAACGAACCCGAATGGCTTTTGCAAAAACGGCTTGAGGCTTACCGCGCATGGCTGGCGATGACCCCGCCCGACTGGGCGAAGGTGTCGTTCCCGCCGATTGATTATCAGGACGCGCATTACTATGCCGCACCCAAAAAGAAAGAGGGCCCGAAATCGCTGGACGAGGTCGATCCTGAATTGCTCAAGACCTATGAAAAGCTGGGCATTCCGCTGCGTGAACAAGAAATCCTCGCGGGTGTAACGCCGTCCGTTGCCGTGGATGCGGTTTTTGACAGCGTGTCGGTTGCCACGACCTACAAAAAAGTGCTGCAAGAAAAGGGCGTGATTTTTTGTTCGCTGTCCGAGGCAATTCACGATCACCCCGATCTTGTGAAAAAATATTTGGGCAGCGTCGTGCCCGCGCATGACAATTTCTATGCCGCGCTGAATGCGGCTGTTTTTACCGAAGGCTCGTTTGTCTATGTGCCCAAAGGCGTGCGCTGTCCCATGGAGCTTTCGACCTATTTCCGTATTAACGCGGCGAACACGGGCCAGTTCGAGCGTACACTGATTATCGCGGATGACGGTGCTTATGTCAGCTATCTGGAAGGCTGCACTGCGCCCAAACGTGATGAGCATCAGCTTCACGCGGCGGTGGTGGAGCTTGTCGCGCACGACCGTGCCGAGATCAAATATGCGACGGTGCAAAACTGGTATCCCGGAGATGAAAACGGCGTGGGCGGCATCTATAACTTCGTGACCAAGCGCGGCCTGTGCCGTGGCGTGGCGTCCAAGATTTCATGGACTCAGGTTGAAACCGGCTCGGCCATCACATGGAAATATCCAAGTTGCGTGTTGCAGGGCGATGGGTCGGTGGGGGCGTTTTATTCGGTGGCGATTACCAACAATTGCCAGCAGGCCGACACGGGCACCAAGATGATCCATCTGGGCAAAAACACGCGCTCGACCATCATTTCCAAGGGGATCAGCGCGGGGCGGTCACAAGCGACCTATCGCGGCCTTGTGAAAATCGCCCGCACGGCGCACGGCGCGCGCAACAAGACGCAGTGCGACAGTTTGCTGATCGGCGATCAGTGTGGGGCGCACACGTTCCCGACCATCGAACAACGCGACCCGACCGCACGGGTGGAACACGAAGCCACCACATCGAAGGTCAGCGAAGAACAATTGTTTTACTGCCAACAGCGGGGCCTCAGCGCAGAAGACGCCATGGCCCTGATCGTCAACGGCTTCTGCCGCGAGGTGATGCAGGAACTCCCCATGGAATTCGCCGTCGAAGCCCAAAAGCTGATCGGCCTTTCGCTGGAAGGAAGTGTGGGATGAAGAAAGCATTTGGCATGTGGCCTATGGCATTGAGGGAAGAGGGTGTGGTTGATGCTTGAGATACGCGATTTACAGGCAGGGATTGAGGGGAAAGAGATCCTTAAGGGACTTTCGCTTTCGGTGCCATGCGGGGAAGTTCATGCGATTATGGGGCCGAACGGGGCGGGGAAAAGCACGCTGTCCTACGTTCTGGCGGGGCGGCCCGGTTATGCGGTCAGTCAGGGCAGCGTGACGCTGGATGGCAAGGATTTGCTCGCCCTTTCGCCTGAAGAACGCGCGGCGGCGGGGGTGTTTTTGGCTTTTCAATATCCCGTCGAAATCGCGGGTGTGACCAATATGAACTTTCTGAAAACCGCCCTAAACGCCGTGCGCCGCGCGCGGGGCGAGGGTGAGCTGGATGCGATGCAGATGCTCAAGCTTCTACGCGGCAAGGCCAAGGATATCGGTATGAGCGAGGACATGCTCAAACGCGCCGTGAATGTCGGCTTTTCAGGCGGTGAGAAAAAGCGCAACGAAGTGCTGCAAATGGCGGTGCTGGAGCCGCGCCTGTGCGTGCTGGACGAAACAGACAGCGGCCTTGATATTGATGCGCTGCGCGTGGTGGCGGAAGGCGTGAATGCGCTGCGTTCTCCTGATCGCTCCATGCTGGTGATTACGCATTACCAGCGGCTTTTGGATTACATTAAACCCGACCGTGTGCATGTGCTGGCGGCGGGGCGGATCGAGCGCAGTGGCGGGCCAGAGCTGGCCCTTGAGCTTGAAGAAAAAGGCTATGGCGAGGTGAAGAAAGGAAGGCTGGCATGAAAGAATCAGAATGCGCGATTGTTTTTGACTGGAACGGAACGCTGTTGGACGATGCCGTCCATTGCTGTGAGGCGATGAACGCCGCCATTGCAGTGATTGGCACAAGCCCCATGACGATTGAGACCTATCGCCGCGAATATGCGATGCCGCTGATGTCCTTTTACGAGCGCGTTGGCTGTGATCCGCAAAAGCTGGCCGCTAACCTGACGCAGGTTTTCGATACGTTTGGCTCTATGTACGATGCGACGGTGAACCAGACCTTTTTACGGGAGGGGGCGAAGGAAGTCTTGTCTTTCTTGTCGGCCCAAGGTCACCGCGCGGCGATCCTGAGCAATCACACGGTCGAGATGATCGCGGGTCAGGTGAAACGCTTTGGTATCGACGCCCATTTTGACGCCATCCTTGCCAACAAAGGCGAGGAGATGCGCGACATCATGCACAAGGCCGACAAGGGCAGCCGCTTGAAAGCCTATGTCGAGAAGTACGGCATACGCCGTGCCCTTGTCGTCGGCGACTCGGCGGAGGAAATCCACATTGCGCATCATTACGGCTTTCTGGGCGTTGGCATCGAAGGCGGCTTTTGCGCTGCCGAGCGCATTCGCGCCGCCCGTCCCGACTTCATGATCCAAAGCCTGACCGAACTTCCCGCCATCGCCCGCGAAGTCTTCGCCCTCGAAAGGAAAGTTGCATGACCCTCGCGGCTCTTCTTCAGCGCAGCAGGGAGAAGCGCGAGGCGTGGCGGTACACGGACCTTGCGCCGTTGGCGGCGCAGAACTTTGTTGCGGCCAATCAGGATTGCAAGGCGGGGTTTCCGCTGCCGCCGCCTGCGCTATGGCAACGGTTGGTGTTCGTCAATGGAGGCTATTGCCCCGTATTGTCGGATGAGAAAGGCTTGCCGGAAGGGTTCCTAAAGGTTGAAGACGATGGGCACCTCACGCTCTCGCTTGCCGCGCAAACCTGTCTGGCCTCCATGCCGTTAGAGCTTTTGTTTATCGCGACGGGCGAGGGCGCGGCGCAGGAATCGTCCAACATTTTGTCGCTGTCATTGGGGACAAGCGCGCGCCTGACGCTGATCGAGCGGCATCTGTGCCACGGCAGCGCGGCCAAGCTTCACACGATGCAGACGCAGATCACGCTGGCGGATCAGGCCAAGCTGGTCCACGCCAAGCTGGTACAAGGCGATGCGGGCTATGTCCAGATTGCGTCTTCGCTGGTCGAGATTGCAGCGGGGGCGTTTTACGATCATTTCGCGCTGGTGACAGGCGGACGGCTGGTGCGCTGTGAGAGCGAGGTGGTGCTGCGCGGGCCGCTTGCCGATGCGCGGCTGTTGGCGGCGATGCTGCTGCGCGGCGCGGCGCAGGCCGACATTGTTTCAACTGTCTGGCATAACGCGCCGCTTGGTACGAGCCGCCAGATTGTTAAAAGCGTGCTGGATGGTAAGGCGCGGGGCGTGTTTCAGGGGAAGATTTATGTCGCCAAGGGAGCCCAGAAAACGGACGGGTATCAATTATGCCGCGCCCTGTTGTTGTCGGCGCAGGCCGAGATGGACGCGAAGCCCGAACTCGAGATTTATGCCGACGATGTGAAGTGCTCGCACGGCACCGCCATTGGCGATCTGGATGAGGAGGCTTTGTTTTACCTGCGCTCGCGCGGGATCGGTGAGCAAGAAGCGCGGGCCTTGCTGGTTGGCGCGTTTATCGGCGAGCTGGTGGACCAGGTGCAGTCGGCAGAGATTGCCGATCTTGTGCGCAAGGAGGTGACGGCATGGCTGGGCTAGAATTGAAAAAAGACTTCCCTGTTTTCGGACAGAAAATCCATGGCCATCCACTTGTTTATCTGGACAGCGGGGCGAGCGCGCAAAAGCCGCGCCACGTCATCGACGCGCTGACGCGCTTTTATGAAACGGACTATGCGAACATTCATCGCGGCGTGCATGATTTGTCGATGCGGGCGACCGATGCCTATGACAGGGCGCGAGGTGTGGTTCAAAAGTTTATCGGCGCGGCGCATGAGGACGAGATTATCTTCACGCGTGGCGCAACCGAGTCGATCAATCTGGTCGCCGCCACATGGGGGCATGAAAATCTGCGCGAGGGGGATGAGATTGTCCTGACCCAGCTTGAGCATCACGCCAACATCGTGCCGTGGCAAATGCTGCGCGCACAGACGGGCTGCGTCTTGCGCGTCGTGCCGATCCAAAGCAATGGCGACGTGCTGCTTGAGGATGTGTTGGCTGCGCTGAATGCGAAAACAAAACTTGTTTCCGTGGCGCATGTGTCCAACGCGCTGGGCACCGTTTTGCCTGTTGAAGAGATTATCAAGGCCGCGCACGACAAAGGCATTCCTGTGTTGCTGGATGGCAGTCAGGCTGTGAGCCACCGCAGCGTGGATGTGCAAAAGCTCGATGCGGATTTTTATGTGTTCTCTGGCCACAAAATCTATGGCCCCACGGGCATTGGCGTGCTGTATGGCAAACGGGCGATTTTGCGCGACATGCCGCCCTATCAGGGCGGCGGGGATATGATCGCCTCGGTGACGTTTGAGGAGACGATCTATCAAGAGCCGCCCATGCGCTTTGAAGCGGGCACACCGCCGATCGCGCAAGTGGTGGGGCTGGCCGCCGCGCTGGATTATGTCTCAAGCATCGGGATGGACAAGATCGCCGCGCATGAAGACGCGCTGCTCGCCTATGCAACGCAGGTGATTGGCGAGATGAAGGGCGTGCGCCTGATCGGCACCGCGCCCCGCAAGGCAGGGATTTTGTCGTTTGTGATGGACGGCATTCACCCGCACGATATCGGCACCATATTGGACAGCCACGGAATCGCCATAAGGGCAGGGCATCATTGCGCCCAACCGGCCATGGAGGCTTTGGGGCTTGCGGCAACGGTGCGGGCCTCGCTGGGGCTTTATAATGACGAGGCCGACATCAACGCGCTGGCGGTCGGCCTTTTCAAGGTACAGGGAATCTTTGGATGAGCGAAACCGATAATGATCTGCGCGAGCTGTATCAGGACATGATCCTCGATCACGGCAAAAGGCCGCGCAATTTCCATGTGATTGATCCGGCAGACTGCGAGGCGGTGGGGCATAACCCTTTGTGCGGCGACAAGCTGGTTTTGTTCCTGCGCGTCGGTGAGGATGGTCGCATCGCGGATGCCGCGTTTCAGGGGACGGGCTGCGCCATCTCGGTCGCCTCGGCCTCGATGATGACCGAGATGCTCAAGGGTAAAACGGCAGCTGAGGCGAAAAAGCTCTGGGCCTATTTCGAGGCTGTGTGCAAAAGCAACGCCACGCCCGCCGACATGACCGAGGGGCTGGCGGAAGACGACATCGACCGCCTGCAAGCCCTCTCTGGCGTGCGTCACTATCCCGTGCGCGTCAAATGCGCGACCCTCGCATGGCGCACCCTCGAATCCGCCCTCGACCCGAAAGCCGTGAAAAAGGTGGCTACGGAGTAAGTCGTTGAAAAGAAATAACCTGCCGTGAATATGGGCCCTATTCACCGCAAAGCGTGCGGAGAATAGGCTTGCTTCTGCGGTGAATAAGGGGTATAATCACCGCAAATGATGCGGAGAATAAGCGTGTATATCCATGAACAAGCCGATTGGCCCCATTTTCGTTGGGATGAGGAGTCTTTGCTGTCGCGATTAGCTGCCCTGCGGCACAGGCAAGGATGGCTTTTGGGGCAAATGGAAGCCATGGGCTTTTCGTTGAGGCAGGAGGCCTCTTTGGCTTCTTTGACGTTGGATGTTTTAAAATCAAGCGAGATTGAGGGTGAAGTACTGGATGCCGGACAGGTGCGCTCGTCATTGGCGCGGCGGCTTGGTCTGGATAGGGACGCATTGATCCCGGCGGACCGGCATGTGGACGGCGTGGTTGAAATGATGCTGGATGCCACGCAGCATTTTGACGCGCCTCTTTCTGAAGAAAGATTGTTTGGTTGGCAAGCCGCTCTGTTCCCCGAGGGGCGCAGCGGCCTTCACCACATTCGTACCGGACAATGGCGCGACAATGCCGCAGGCCCGATGCAGGTTGTCTCTGGCCCCATGGGCAGGGAGCGTGTGCATTACGAGGCTCCCGCCGCCGCACGGCTTGAGGCCGAGATGGAGGCCTTTCTCGATTGGTTTAAGGCAAAGGAGCAAACGGACCTTGTCCTGAAGGCAGCCTTGGCGCATTTGTGGTTTGTGACGCTGCATCCGTTCGAGGATGGAAACGGGCGCATCGCGCGGGCTTTGGCCGACATGCTTTTGTCGCGCAGCGACGGGACGGCTTGGCGTTTTTACAGTATGTCGGCGCAGATAAGGGTAGAGCGTAAAGCCTATTACGACGTGCTGGAGCGCACACAAAAAGGCGGGCTTGACGTGACGGGTTGGCTTGTCTGGTTTTTGGAATGCCTTGACCGCGCCTTTGACGCCACGGAAAAACAGCTCGCCAAGGTCTTCGAAAAGGCGCATTTTTGGCACAGGCCAGAGGCGGCGGGGCTGAGCGAGCGGCAGCGGTTGATGGTGAATAGGTTGCTTGACGGGTTTGAAGGCAAGTTCACCACATCAAAAGCGGCGAAGATCGCGAAATGCTCCCCCGACACGGCCCTGCGCGATATTCAGGACCTTGTCCGGCGCGGCCTGTTGGTCAAGGGGGATGGCGGCGGCCGCAGCACGGCCTATGAAATTGCCAAAGGGATCAGCGGAGACGGAAGCCATGACTGAAACAGCGAGTCAGGAAAACAAGGAGGCCCAAGCCCAGAACGCCGAGATGACGGAGCGGGTGGTGGAGGTGTTGCGCACCGTGTATGACCCTGAAATCCCCGTGAACATCTATGATTTGGGGCTGGTTTATACGATTGACGTGACGTGCCTTGCCGATGGAGCCTTGAACCTGCTGGTCCAGATGACGCTGACCACGGCCAATTGCCCGATGGCTGACATGATCCCCGCGATGGTCTATGATTCCCTCACCGCCAAGATACCGGATTTTAACGAAGTTCGCGTAGAGCTGGTCTGGGAGCCGCCATGGGACCCTTCGCGGATGTCAGAGGAAGCGCGCTTCGCGCTGGATATGTATTGAGGCGAGAGGGTGGGCTCGTTGGTTGGTTTATTGTTTTTCTCCCCCTTGGCGGGGGAGAAAGCAAAACCTTAGGCTTACGAAGTAAGTCTTAGATTTTGCAAGAGTGGGGGTAATGAACCGCAGTGGCTTACCCCCTCGCCAAGAAAAACTAAGGCCTTGCTGACGCAAGACCAAGTTTTTCTATCCTCTCCCGCCGGGGGAGAGGAAAAACAGTTTCCCTTCAAATGGGGCAGAATTGAAAGAAAAGGAATAGTCAGATGACAGCGACAGCAAAGAAATCAGAAGCGAAAAAAGAGATGAAAAAGACCGAGAAAAAAGCCGTGAAAAAAGCGGTTGCGCCGAACGAAGTTTTCTTGGCTGATTACAAGCCGCCCGTTTTTCTTGTGCGGTCGATGGAACTGGATTTTGATATTCAGGACAAGATCACGCGCGTCTCGTCGCGCTTTGAAGTTTACCGCAATCCCGCCAGCGAAGGCGGCGATGCGCTTGAGCTGGATGGCGAGGCGCAAAAGCTGGAGAGCGTCACCATCAACGGCGTTGAGCTGTCCAAGCAAAGCTATGAGCTGAGCGAGCATAAACTGATTATCCCCTACGTCCCCGATGAAGCGGTGATCGAGATTGTCAGCACGAATGTGCCTGCGAAGAACACGGCTCTGTCGGGCCTGTATCAGGCGGGGCCGCTGCTGTGTACGCAGTGCGAGTCCGAAGGCTTTCGCCGTATCACCTATTACCCCGATCGTCCCGATGTGCTGACGAAGTTTCGCGTCACGATCCATGCGGACAAGAAAACCTATCCGATCCTTTTGGCGAACGGCAATCTGGTCAAGAAGGGCAGCGAGAAGGGCGGGCGGCATTATGCGGTTTGGGAAGATCCGTTTGCGAAGCCGTGCTATCTGTTCGCGCTGGTCGCGGGCAAGATGGACAAGGTTTCCGATACGTTCACGACCAAGTCGGGCCGCGACGTTTTGCTAGAGATTTATGTGGAGCCGGGCCGTAAGAGCGAGACAGGCTTTGCCATGGAGTCCATCAAAAAGGCGATGGCGTGGGATGAGAAAACCTATGGCCTTGAATATGATCTTGATCGTTTCATGATTGTGGCCGTCAGCTTCTTTAATTACGGCGCGATGGAGAACAAGGGCCTGAATATCTTTAATGATGCTTGCGTCCTTGGCCGCGCCGATACCGCGACCGATGCCGATATTGCGTTTTTCGAACGCGTGGTCGGGCACGAGTATTTCCACAATTACACCGGCGACCGCGTCACTTGCCGCGACTGGTTTCAACTGAGCTTGAAGGAAGGCCTGACCGTTTTCCGTGAGCAAGAGTTCTGTGGTGACATGAATGGCCGTGCGCTTGAGCGGCTGCATGCGGTGGCGACGATGCGCAATCGCCAGTTCCCAGAGGATGCGGGCGCGATGGCGCACCCGATCCGCCCCGCCAGCTATCAGCAGATCGACAATTTCTATACCTCCACCGTCTATCAAAAGGGCGCCGAAGTCGTGCGCATGATCCAGACGATGGTGGGCCGCGCCGGATTCCGTAAGGGCCTTCGTTTGTATTTGAAGCGTCACGACGGACAGGCCGCGACCTGCGACGATTTCGTTGCCGCGATGGCCGAAGCGAACGGGATCGATCTCGATCACTTTATGCTGTGGTATGCGCAGGCGGGAACGCCCGTGCTGGATGTTACGTCCGCGTATGACGAAAAGAAAAAGGAATACACGCTGCGCGTCAAGCAAAGCTGTGCCTCCACGGCGGGACAGAAGGAGAAATATCCCCTGAACATGCCGTTCTGTGTCGGCCTTCTGGATCAACAGGGCAACGATATGAAGGGCACATTCGTGCTGGACATCGCCTCGCCCGAAGAAGTGTTCGTGTTCCTCAATGTCGAAACCAAGCCTATCCCCTCGCTGCTGCGCGATTTCTCCGCGCCCGTGCGCGTGAACTATCCCTACACGGATGATGAGCTGCGCGTGATCTTGGCCAAGGACAAGGACGGCTTTAACCGCTGGGAAGCGGGCCAGACGCTCTTCTCCAAATATGTGCTGGGTGACGAGCCGGTACCGGCGGCGTTTCTTGAATCGCTGCGCAAGGTTCTGCGCGATAAAAAGCTGGACGCTGCGACCAAGGCCATGATGCTGGCGCTGCCGTCGGAATCCGAATTGGGCCTGACCTTGCTTGCGCAGGGCCAGAAGATCAACCCGCTCAAGCTTTACGAAAAGCGTCAGCGCGTGATCAAGGTGATGGCCGAGGCTCTGTCGGACGATCTGTGGGCCGTGTATGAATCCATCGAGCGCGATCTTGATGAAAAGGCCAGCGACGGCCTCGCGCGCGGCAGGCGCAGCCTGAAAAACCTGTGCCTTGCCTATCTGGCGAAGGTGGAGCCAGAGACGGTTGCCCCCTTGGCGGCCAGCGCGGTGGCGGGATCCAAGAACATGACCGACCAAATCGCTGCCCTGCATATCCTCGCGGATCAGGGCACGAAGCTGGCGGACAAGATGCTGGCACAGTTCGCCAAGAAATATGAGGGCAAGCCTTCCATCATGGATGATTGGATGAGTGTGCAGGCGGCGGCGCGGCGCAGCGATGTGCTGGTCACCGTGCGCAAGCTCCTCAAGCACAAGGCCTTCACCTTCAAAAACCCGAACCGCGTCTCGGCGTTGATCGGCGTTTTCGCGACCAATCCGCTGGGCTTCCATGCGGCGGACGGCAGCGGCTATGCCTTTATCGGCGAGATGACGCTGGCCGTGGACAAGGTCAATCCCCACGCCTCGGGCCGTCTGGCCAAGACCTTCCTGCGCTGGAAGGACTTCGATGCCAAACGCCAGAAACTGATGAAAGCCGAGCTCCAAAAACTAGCCGCCGCCCCCAAGCTCTCTGGCAACGTCAAAGAAATCGTCACCAAGGCTTTGGCGGCGAAGTAACGGTAGTTCTCTGTGCTTTGAGGCTTGATGACAGGAGCGGAGATGAATCGGAGGCAGGCTCTTGAGGCTATCCGGCAGGCGATTGGGCGCAAGAAGCTTCTGTGGTTCGGGGTTCGGTCGACGGATGCTGTTTCGCTGACGACATATGGGCTCGAATCTGTAAGCTTTTTGTCGTTGATCTCGCCGCTTTCTTTGGCGGGGCTGGATGAGTATTGCCTTGAGCACCACACAAAGCGGCGCGTCGATCTGGATGATTACTTGCTTGATCTTGACCCGTCTCCTGAGGGGCGAGGGCTGCTTGACCGGATATCCGCTTGTGGCGGGCAAGAGTTCCTGCTCGTTCCCTATGGGGCTAGTAAGCCCGTTGAGAGCGAGGTTCAGCAAGCGGGGGGTGACTTTCTGGGGATCGGGGCGGCGTTAGCTCGCCAGTTGAACAATAAGTTCGAAGTTCAACAGGCTTTGGCGGGAAGAGGCCTTTCCGTTCTGCCCTCTCTGCGATTTCGGGATCAGGAGGATGAGGCCTTTCATTCTTTCATCAAAGCTTACGTTTCTTTTGTCGTGCGCGGCGATTATTCGGGCGGCGGACGGAATCTGTGGAGGGTCACGTCACCGGAAGCTTTTTCCGAGCTGTTGACGCAAAAGCCGGATTTGTTCACGACCTGTAGCTTCTCGCCTTATATGGGCGAAGCCCTTTCCTTGAACATGGAAGCCTGTCTTGCGCGGGGCGGCAGCTGTTTCGTGGGGCCAACGCGTCTTCAGTTGATCGGCTGCCCTCAGGCAACCTGCCGTCCCTTCGGTTATTGCGGGAACGACTTTTCGATTTCCTCTTTTCTGGGCAAAGCCGACCTTTTGCTGTGCCATACAATGATGGAACAGATCGGCGCGTGGTTGTCGGCGCAGGGCTATGTCGGGGCGTTCGGTGTCGATGCGCTTTATCAAGACGGCGAGCTGTTTTTTGTCGAACTTAACCCGCGCCTGCAAGGGTCGACCGCTCTTTCTGTTCAGATGGCGCAAGACGACAATCGTATCGATATTTTGATGGCTCACCTGCTGGCATGGCTGGGAATTCCTTTTTCGGCTCGGCCCGAGGTCTATCTTGAAGAGGCCTTGGCGCAAAAACAACGGGCGCAAATCTATCTTCACAATCTGTCTGATGTTGCGACCGTTTCTTCGGGGGTTCTTGATGCAGGAGCGGGCTGGGATATGATTCCTGATGCGGGCGTGGTTCTCGATCCGGTGGCCGTAAGGGGGCGTTTGGTGACCAATGGGCCTGTAACCCATAATGGAAAGGACCTTCTTCCCTCTGTTGTGTCACAGCTTGGTTCGCTTTGATGCGGCTGTCCCTTGCCAAGCCGGATAGCGTGCGCGATACCTTCTGCAAGGCAAGACAGGGGCTGATTCGGATGGGGTGGAAAAGATTTTTGCTGGCGGGCGTGCTGGTTTTGAGTGTGGCGGCTCCGGCGCAGGCGGCGGGGCGGCAGCCGGATTTGCTGTCGTTCGGGGCGGGGTGGCAGGAAGTTTTAATCAACACGCCTTATCGCAACGGCGGCGACTTCCGGCTGGAGCATCGGTGGGGTGTTTCGCTTCTTTCCGCTCTTTCGGACGGCTTTACCTCGACCGATGAATGGTTCCAGCTTCATCCCTATCTGGGTGTTGAAACGTCCACCCGCAAGCAGTTTTACGGGCATGGCGGACTGGTGCTCGATTTCCTGATCGGGCGGAACATTGTTGTCTCTCCCAACTTTGCTGTGGGGTATTACAACCAGAATCAGGGCAAACGGCTTGGCCATCCGTTGGAGTTTCGCTCGACCTTTGAGGCGGGTTTCCGCTTTGATAACGAGGTACGGGTGACGGCCTATCTCAGTCACATCTCGACTGCCAATATCGGTGAGCGCAACCCGGGGGTTGAGATGGCGGGGCTTTACCTGCATCTCCCCGCTTCGAAATAGAAACAAAAGGCAACTTGGCACGCGGCTTGCACGTTAGGACGCGACTAGGAGTGCCCTGAGCCAGACAACAACCACAGCCCCCTCGATTAACGAGATCAACGCCGCCCTTTTGGCGCAGGTCAAGACTGCGCAAAACGCGAAGGGGACGGACGCTTCGGCTTCTTCGGGGGTGGGCAGCTTTGCCTCGACCCTTTCGGCAGTTGAAAAGGCGGAATTGCCACCGCCCACGCCGCTTGTGGGGGCAAAAACTGCCGTGACAGTTCCGGCGGCGACAGGGAACGGGGCGACGAGCACCGCGGCTTCCGATGAAACGGTAGCTATCGCCGATGGCGATAAGCAAGTCACCAAGGAAGAAGTGCTTCAGGAAGAGGCTGCTTTGTGTGACGCGCCGAAGATTTCACGTTCGGCGCGGATGGAATGCGCTGAAAAAGCGACGAAGGTAGCCGAAAGCGATCTTGCGTTCGATGATGTCCTCGACTTTATCAATCCTTTGCAGCATATCCCCGTTATTGGCTCGATCTATCGCGCCGTGACGGGCGATACGATCAAGCCGGAGGTTCAGGTCGCGGGGAGCATCGCGTTCGGGCTCGCGACGGGCAGCGTGTTGGCCAGCGCGGCCACAGGCATTGCCAGTGCGCTTTATGAGGAAAATACGGGCACCGAGCCGACTGTCCAGATCGCCGATGCTCTGTTTGGTGGCGGCAGCGTCAACCTTCCCGACCCGGTAACCGAAAAGAAAGTTGTTTTGGCCGATGCGGGGACGGTCGATCCCTCGCGGACGGTGGCCTCCAGCAAGGCGACGACGGCTTCGCATGCGGCGGCAACGGCAACAGCGACCGCCCCCACAGGCAAGGCGGCGACCCTGTCTCAGAAAACAACGGCCTCAGTGGCGGGGCGGACGGATTTAAGCACGCAGGCCTTGGCCCAGACGGGCGGGCTGCGCATGGGGAACACGATTTACACAAGCTCTCTGATGCGCAATGCGGGCAAGGTTGCGCCAGCAAACAAGACAGTTTCGGCGACAACTGTGTCGTCGTCGGCTTCGAAACAGGCCGTGGCGGCAACAACGGCAGCCACCGCGTCCGGTGAAACGGCCTCAACCAAGACAGAGTCAACGGCTTCCGCTCAAACCTCGCTTGGCTCGATGATGCAGGAACAGGCTTCGGCGCGCACTTCGGGCCAATCCCTCCCGCCGGAACTCGTGCATGACATGATGCTGATGGCCCTTGATAAATACAAAATGGCGGCCACCGTCGGATCAAGCCAGACGGACCTCAGCGTTCAGTAAGTATCGACGACTTGTTATCCTCGATCATCATCTGATATAACGGCTTTATGTTTTCCTTGGGTCTTATTTCCGCCGATGCGGCGTTGGCCGATGCGCTGGCTGAACAGTTGAAGCGCGCTGACAATGGCTGGCAGTTCGCTGTCTTCGCCTCGCTTGCCGATGCGCTGGCGGCGTGGAGCGAACGGTTGCCTGCCCTTGTGCTTTGGGATGCCCAGCAATCACCAGCGGACGCGGCGACAACCTCGTCTCTTGTCACGCGGCTTGAGGCGGCGCGTCCGGTGCCCTTTCTTTTTGTGCTGGGGGAGGTGCCCGATGGCGTCGAAGCGTTCGGGGTGACCGAACATTTGACACGGCCTTTGCGGCTTGGCTATTTGCTCTCGCGCCTGAACTTCTATGAACGGTTGTTGAAACATGCGCCGGATGTCGAGCTTGAGCTGGGGCCGTGGCTTTTTGTGCCGCGTACGCGCAGCCTGACGGCGGCGGGGCAGGAGCCCGTCAAGCTAACCGAAAAAGAAGTCACCCTGCTGGAATATCTCTATGCCGCGCCCGAGCCTGTTTCGCGTGACGAGTTGTTGGCGGCGGTTTGGGGCTATGATGCGGCCTTGGACACGCATACGCTGGAGACTCACATCTATCGCCTGCGCCGTAAGCTGATGCCGGTTCCCGACGCGCGGGGCGATGTGTTTTTGACGGATCAGGGCGGCTATCGCCTCAATCCGGCGTGGCGGAGCCCAGCGGCATGAGGCGAGGACTCGCGTTTGTCTTGCTGTTTTTCCTTACCGCTTGCGCTGGTACGGGGGGCGACGGACGGATGGCGGGCAAGCTGGTCAAGCAGTATGGCGGTGAAAAGACCCGCCCCGACAAAGTTGCCGAGCGAAGCATCGTTTTGACCTATCCCAAGGCTGGCGAGCGGCTGAACCTGACTTATTATGCCGGGGGGCAATATGATCCGTCTGCCATGGCGCAGATCAACCAGCTCTTCAAGGACAGGCAGGCGGATCAAGTTGGCGAGATTGATCCTGAACTGATTGATTATTTGGTCGATATTCGCCGACGGCTGGGATTGCCGCCCACGGTAGAGTTCGAGATTCTTTCCGGCTATCGCTCACCCGAAACCAATGCCAAATTGCGCGAAACGAATGGACAGGCGGCCAAGGAAAGCCTGCACGTGCACGGCTGGGCCGTCGATTTCCGTGTGGCGAAAGTCAATGGCAAGGCCATTGCCGAAATCGCCAAGACCATGCAGCGCGGCGGGGTATCCTATTATCCTTCCAGCAACCACGTTCACGTCGATCTGGGAAACATACGCACGTGGGCAACGCATTGATTTTTTCATGTGCGGATCTGGCAGGAAGGTAACTTTTTCGTAAGGTTCATTTTGTAGAGTGTGGACGCATGTTGAACGATCCTGAAGAGATACTGAACTTTTGGTTCTATGAAATCGGGCCGTCCCGCTGGTTCACCCATGACAGCGAGCTTGACGGGACGATCCGTACGCGTTTTCTGGAAGCGCATGAACGCGCCGCGCTGGAAGGCCTGCATGATTGGCAAGAAACGCCCGAAGGCATGCTGGCCCTCTTGTTGCTTTTGGATGTTTTTCCCCGCCGGATGTTCCGTGGTACGTCCCGCGCCTATGCCACCGACGATACGGCCCTTGATCTGGCGCGGCAGGCGATCATCCGCCACTATGACGACCGGATTGATCGCCAGTTCAAACTTTTCTTTTATCTGCCCTTCCTCCACGCCGAGAATGCGGGCGATTTGAGGCTGGCCGGTTTTTATATCCGCGAGCGGACACGCGACTTCGATCTGGCCGATCGGGCCGACTGGCGATACGACGTGATTCTGCGCTTTGGCCGCTATCCGCATCGCAATCAGGCGTTGGGGCGTGAGACGACGCCGGAAGAAGAACGCTTTATGGAACAAGTGCGAAAGAGAAATTTTGCGCTGTAAGGAACGGGCACGATGAGTATGCCTTGGGCTGAGACTCTTTCGCATTTTGTAGCCGCTCTACGCGCTTCGCCGGATTGGGCCAT
The DNA here is from genome assembly GCA_028683655.1 of Alphaproteobacteria bacterium. Classification (GTDB taxonomy): domain Bacteria; phylum Pseudomonadota; class Alphaproteobacteria; order UBA9219; family UBA9219; genus UBA8914. The sequence continues at coordinate 14,957 of JAQUHK010000003.1, read as the reverse complement.
TGTCGCGGATATGGCGATTGCGCTCCTTTTCGGGTTTCTTTTTGGGTACGAGCGGTCCTATCACGGGCGCGCGGCTGGTATGCGGACCTATGGCCTCGTGTGCATGGTGTCGGCGGCGTTGACCTCGATTTCCGCGCATCCGGCCCTGTGGGTCAGCGGCCATGCTTCGGTCAATCCGGCGATTGTCGACCCGACGCGCACCATTCAGGGGATCGTAACCGGCATCGGTTTTCTGGGCGCGGGGATCATCATGCAAAACGGCATGAAGATCAGTGGTCTGACCACGGCGGCCTCCATCTGGGCTTCGGGCGCGATTGGCGTGCTGGTCGGGCTCGGTTTTTATCCCGCCGCGTTTATCATGACGATCTTTGCCGAGCTTTTTGTGATGATGGGTTCGCGCTTCGACGTCGTGTTGCCGTCACGGCGGCCTGTCGCCACGACGATTCAGTTTAAAAAGGGATTTTTCCCGCCGAAAGATTTTGTTAGTACGTTGTTGCGCGATAACGGCTATGAACTGGCCAAGGGGTCGTTGACGATCCAAAGCCATAATGACCAGATTGAATGGCGTTTTGTCGCGGTTTCTATGAACCGCAGGCGTGATATTGCGATTGCGGACCTAGCCGAAGTGCTGCCGAAGGTCGAAGGCGTGGCCAGCTATTATCTGGCGCGAGCACGGAATTAAGAAGAATCAAAAGGCAATAATTTGTTAAGGCTTAAGTCGTACCTTTCCAAGACGATGTTTTTGAAAGGGTAGGCCCATGAAGTCGCTTGTGTGTGTTTCTTTGTCTCTTGCTATGCTTTGCTTTTCGCCTGTCGCCATGGCTGACACGATTTCTATACGAGGGGACGCATGGTGTCCTTATAATTGCGAGCCAACGGATGCTGCTCCCGGCTATATGATTGAGGTCGCCAAAGAGGTTTTTGAAAAAGCAGGGCATAAGGTCGATTATCAAACACTGACATGGGCGCGTGCGTTGGAAAAAGTCAAAGCCGGTGAGTTCACGGCAGCCGTTGGCGCAGCGCAGGACGACGCGCCAGAACTTGTTTACGGCAAGAATGCCTTGGGTAATTCGTCTAATACGTTTGCTGTACGAGCCGACGATCCATTTGTCTATAAGGACATATCTTCGCTTAACGGTAAAGCATTGGGCACCATTAATGGTTATGCTTATACGGACGTTATCGACAAATATATCGAAGACAACAAAGCTGACCCCAAGAAAATTCAGGCGGCGGCGGGAGACGACGCGATCAAGACGAACTTCACGAAGCTGGTTGCCAAACGGATTGATCTTATCGTCGATGACGGCAATGTGCTCGCCAGCCAAGTTGCGCTGCAACACCTTGAAGGGAAAGTTAAAGTCATAGAAAGCCCCTTGCCGAGCGTTGATGTCTATATCGCGTTCTCTCCGGCCAATCCTAAATCCACGGAATACGTCACTTTACTTGACAAGGGCATTGATGATTTGCGGGCATCGGGGCAACTTGCCAAGATTCTTGCAAAGTATGGTGTCAAAGACTGGAAATAGGACGAGGAGGCAAAACTAAATGGTCCTCGTCGCTGCTCGTCGTTGTCCTTTGTTGCTTGGGTCAAGCAAGCTGTTCGCGCGTCTTAGCTTGGCAGTGCGCACCATGATTGTTGTTGCGGTTTCTCTTGTGCTTCTTTTGGGCGGCGCGATGTGGCTGCAAGTTCACACCCTTCAACAAAGTCGCACGGAAGAGCTCACGGCGCGGTTGCGCTTGGTTGCGCAAATACAGGCCGCTGCGTTGGCGGCCCCTGTCTGGAACATGGAAACAACCACCATTGATTCGATGTTGAAGGGATTGCAAGCAGATAAAGACTTTGCTTTTGCTTCTGTCGTGGATCAAGCGGGAACGCTCAGTCAAAAGCTTGGCACCGAAACGGCGGATATGGAAACGCTGCCCGTGCCTATTCAGTATGACGGGCAAGTTATTGGGACGCTGACGGTGTCTTATACGACCGAAGGTCTTCGCCAAGAAATCGTGCGTTTGATGTGGATGTATTTGGGTTTTTGCGCCGTTCTGATCCTTGCGACAATGGCTGCCCTTTATGGTGCGTTGCAAATGATCCTGTGCCCCATGGCTCAATTGAAGTCCGCGATGTTGTCGCTGGCCGAAGGAAATGTTGAGACGGTTGTTCCAGCTTTGGATCGGCAAGATGAGGTCGGCGCGATGGCAAAGGCCGTCGATGTTTTCAAGCAAAACAAGATCCGCAGCGACATGCTGACGAATGAACGCATTCAAAAAGCCGCGCAAGAACGGGAACAGGCTGTTGAAACAGCAGGCGTTGTCGAGTCGTTCATTCGTGACGTCACAACGTCTTTGAGCTCATTTCAAGCAGCCATACAGCAGCTTGGCTCATGCTCTCATGAAATGACGGCTAATGCAGATCGTACGCTTAATCAGGCCCAGACTGTTAAAAAAGAGACAGAAAGTTCTGCGACACATATTCAAACCATGGCAGCAGAAGTCGCGCACATGACGTTAGAAGTCGATGCGATGACCCATAAAATGGTCGCTTCGCAAAAAGTCAATGACGAAGCCGTCCGGCAGGCGCAAGAGAGCGCAAGTTTGATTGAAACGTCCGCTCATGCCGCAACAGACATTGTCGGCGTTGTTTCGTTGATTGAAAGCATCGCGGCGCAAACAAATCTTCTTGCTTTAAATGCAACAATCGAGGCGGCGCGGGCGGGAGAAGCAGGCCGTGGGTTCGCGGTCGTAGCACAGGAGGTTCGCTCGTTGGCCAGCCAGACGGGGCAGGCTACAAAAACGATTCAGCAACAGGTCGCTGCGATCAAAGAGGCCATGGATAATGCTGTGGCTGCGATCGGCGCCATCGTGCAAACAATTTCAAAGGCGAGTGCCATTAGTCATGAAGTGCATCAGGCCGTCACCTCACAAGGAGAAGATGTCGCGGGCATGAGCCGCCGTGTTGCCGACATTGTGGTTTCAGGCAATACAATTATGGGAAGCGTAAGTGATGTGATGGGGGAAGCAGACACAACGCTTCATTCTGCTAGTGAAATTGGGGTCACGGCTCAAGCTTTGAGCGGGGAGTCTCAACGATTGCGGTCGTTAATTGATGGGTTCGTGGCAAAAGTCACAGCGCGCAAAGAACCTGTCTCTGCTTAATTTGAACCCATTCATTCCGTGATGAGTGACGCGTGTTTGGCCAGCCATGCGCCAAGATAGGTATCGACCTTTGTGATATGGTCGCACAGCCAGGTCCGCAAAAAGACGATGCTGTCTTGGGACAGGCCGACTTGTCCCGCGGCATAGCGGGCGCGAAAATCTTCAATCTGTTTAATCAGGCGGTCATGCTCGATTTTGTGCGGGATGAACTGGGGATAGGCCGTTTTGCGCATCAGCGTTTCTTCGTGGATGAAATGCGTCTTGGTAAAGTCAACCAGCAAAGCGATGGCAGCTTCGGCCCCCGCGCGGTTCTGCGCATCAAGACTGGCATCGTGCAGCTTGTTAATCAGCTCGATCAATCGCTTGTGGTCGGTATCCAACAAGCGCGACTTGACGGAAAGGCTGTCGCTCCATTCAAGAAAAGCCATATCGTCTCCGTTAAGATAGGGGTGGCGGCCCGATTTTATGGGATAAGCTCTTAAAGGGTGATTAAGGCGGGGGGAGGCGGCCCTTCAACTTGCTCGTTGGCAGAATGAGGTGAAGTGAGGTAGGGTTTAGGTAATTAAACCGTTTGTTCCCTCGCGCAAGGTGAGCCCGTCTTATGTTCTTTCCTACATTTCTTCACGCGATGATTTCCTTGCTGGTGATCGCCAATCCGCTTGGCGTGTCCTCTGTTTTTGTCGGCCTGATGGCCCAAAGTGAACCAAATGAAATGAAGACGACGGCGGTCAAAGCGGTTGTCGTCGCTTGCGGTGTTTTGCTGTTCTTTGGCTTTTGTGGCGAATGGCTGCTCACCTCGCTTGGGATTCGCTTGCCGTCGTTCCACGTTGCGGGCGGGCTTTTACTGTTTGTGATCGCTTTTAAGATGCTTTTCGGCGACGCGCGGTATGGTGGCAACGAGTCGGATCACGGCTCGGTCGTGGACCGGTCGGACGTGGCCGTTTTCCCTCTGGCGATTCCTCTGATCGCGGGGCCGGGGTGCATGACCGTCATGATCCTGCTGATGAGCAGTGCCCAAAGTTTTCAGGAAAAGGCGGGCGTTCTGGCGGCACTGGGCGTCGTTATGGTGATTACGCTGCTTTGCCTTTTGGGCGCGCGCGGGCTGTTGCGCCTTGTGGGGGCCAGCGGCAACCTGATCATCGCCCGCGTCATGGGCATGATCTTGGCCGCCCGCTCTGTCCAGTTCATCGTGGACGGCATTCGCGGGATTAAAACCCTTTTCTTTTCGTAAACCAAAGCCATGGATCAAACCCTTCTTCATGCCAGCTGTGTTGCCTTGGACGGGCAGGGGGTGTTGGTGGTTGGGCCATCGGGCAGCGGCAAGTCCGATTTGGCGGTGCGTTTGATTCATGAAGGAGGGATTCTTGTGGCGGACGATCAGGTGGTGCTTGAGGCGCGGGACGGGCGCGTGTGGGCCGCGCCGCCAGAGGCTTTGGCCGGATTAATTGAGCTGCGCCATGTCGGTCTGCTGCGCTTGCCCTTTGCTCCGACGGTGCCCGTGGGGCTTTATGTCGAGCTGGCCGCGCCCGACGAGGCATTGGCGCGGTTGCCGGAGCCTTCTTTTTATTCTCTGCTTGATTGCCCCGTCAGGAGGCTTAAACTTCCCGCCAGGCAGGCCGCAACGCCCGCCAAGATTGCTCTGGTTTTGAAGGGAACGCTTCTCGATGTCTGAGGTTACTGCGCGTCCGGTGATTTTGGTCACGGGCCTGTCGGGGGCGGGGCTTTCCACGGCCCTGAAGGTCCTTGAGGATATTGGCTATGAGGCCGTGGACAATCTGCGCCTCGGTTTGATCCCCGATCTGGTCGATTTTCCCGAGGCGAACAAGCCGCTGGCTGTCGCCGTGGACTCGCGCAACGCGCATTTTTCCGCCGACAAGTTTATCGAGGTTCTTGATACGTTGCGCGCGCGCGAAGATATTGTGGCCAAGCTGCTGTTTTTGGAGTGCTCGGACGAAGCTTTGCTGCACCGCTTTACCGCGACACGGCGGCGGCATCCGTTGGCACTGGACCGGCCCGTGCTGGACGGGATCGAGGCGGAGCGCGAGCTGATGGGCCGTTTGCACGAGGCGGCCGATCATGTCATCGACACATCCGTGCTGACCGTCCATGACCTGCGCCGCTTGATCGCGGGGCATTACCGGCTGAATAAAGAGGCCGGATTGTCCGTCTTTGTAACCTCTTTTTCCTATCGGGAGGGTGTGCCGCGCGAGGCCGATATGGTGTTCGATGTCCGGTTTCTGGACAATCCCTTTTGGGACCCGAAACTGCGCCCCCTTGACGGCCGGAATCCGGCTGTGGCAGCTTATATCCAGAAAGACAAAGACTATCAGTCTTTTATGGACCATCTGGTCGGATTACTCAGGCCGCTTTTGCCGCGCTATCAGCTGGAAGGGAAAAGCTATCTGACCATTGCGGTTGGCTGCACGGGCGGGCGGCACCGGTCCGTTTTTATTGCGGAACAATTAGCGACAATTCTGGCCGGAAGTGGTTATATTGTCGGGATCGGTCACAGGGACCTTACCAGCAAAACCTAAAAAAGAGGGAGCGGGCATGTTTGGCCTTTTAATCGTAACGCATGTCGGAATCGGCGAGCAGATGCTGACAGCTTTGGGCCAGATCGTCGGGCCACAGGATTATGCCAAGGCGATCAGCATTGCGCCGGACGACGATATGGATGCCTGCCGTAACCAGATTTTGGTCTCGATCAAAGAGGTCAATACGGGCGACGGCGTCGTGCTGCTTACCGATATGTTTGGCGGGACGCCCAGCAATCTGGCGATCTCGGTTATGCCCAAGGCCGATGCGGTCGTGCTGGCGGGCGTCAATTTGCCTGTGCTGATCAAGCTGGCGCAGGTGCGGCAGGAGATGGGGCTTTTGGATGCGGTCAGCGAAGCGGCGGCGGCGGGGCGGAAATATATCCAGCTTGTGACCGAGAATCTGGCTGCGAGTGCGTGATGGAAGCAACAGGCGTTCGTGCCGACGAATTGTGCGAGATGGTTTGCCTTGTCAACAAGCGCGGTCTTCACGCGCGGGCGGCGGCCAAGCTGGTGCAGGTGGCGGCGGCTTTCAAGGCCGAGATTTACGTGGCGCGGGACGATATGCGCGTTTCGGCCAGTTCGATTATGGGGTTGATGATGCTCGCGGCTCCGTGCGGGACCCGCATCAAGCTTTGCGCTTCCGGCATCGAAGCGGTCGATGCGATCAATGCCTTGTCCGACCTGATTACGCGGGGGTTCGATGAAGAATAAAGACACCACGACGAACGCCCCCAAAGGGGCGGCCAAGAAAAGCGAAGAAGAAGTCGTCCTGAAAGGGATCGGCGTCTCCTCTGGCGTGGCCATAGGGCCAGCCTATGTCATCGACCAGCATGGCGTGCCGGTGCCGGAATATTGCGTGTTGGCCTCGCAGATCGAAAAAGAGGTCAAGCGGTTTCACGCGGCGATCAGCAAGACGCAAAAACAGCTGGGCCAGCTGAAGCTGCGGGCCGAGACGCTGCCGTCCGGCGCGAACGAGGAAATCGGACTGCTGCTTGAGGCCTATAAGGGCATGGTGTCCAGTTCGCGCCTTGTGCGCGGCGTGGAAACGCTGATCGTGGACGAGCGCATGAATGCCGAGGCGGCGGTGCAGCGTCAGATCGCAGCGATTGCCGCCGGTTTTGCAGCGATGAAGGACGATTATCTGGCTTCCCGCGCCGACGATGTGCGCGAGGTCGGGGCGCGGTTGATCCGCAATTTGCTGCAACAGAGTTACAATCCTTTTGCGGATGCGCCGTCCGGCAGCATTCTTCTGGCCGATGAAATCACGCCCGCCGATACGGCTCTGATGGATCCCGAGCGCATTGCCGGTTTTGCCGCCGTTCTGGGTGGGCCGGAGGGTCATGCCTCGATCATGGCGCGGACGCTGGGGCTTCCGGCTGTTTTAGGCGTTTCGGCCCTCATCAAGGGGGTGACGACGGGCGACCAGATTATCGTGGATGGCGTCGAGGGAAAGATCATTCTGCATCCGACGGCCGAGACGATCCAGTTTTACCGTGGCGAGGCGCAGAAGATGGCGCGCGAGACGCGCAAGCTCAGGAGCTTGCGTGATGTGCCCGCCATCACGTTGGACAATGTGTCCATCAAGATGATGGCGAATCTGGAGCTGCCGCGCGATGCGGTGGCGGCACTGGATGCGGGCGCGGAAGGTGTCGGCCTTGTGCGTACCGAGTTCAGCTTTATGAACCGCAGCGATTTGCCCGGTGAGGACGAACAGTTTGAGACGCTGCGTGAGCTGGTTGTGAATATGAAGGGCCTGCCCGTCACCATCCGCACGCTGGATGTTGGCGGCGAGAAGCTGGCTTCAGCTTTTGGCGAGTCGCTGGGGGAAAGCGTCAATCCTGCCCTCGGCCTTCGCGCGATCCGGCTGGGCTTGGTGGAGCCAAAGATTCTGGATACGCAACTCGCGGCCATTTTGCGTGCAGCGGCCTATGGCCCCGTGCGGATTTTGATCCCGATGATTTCCACCGCCAGCCAGATGCGTCAGGTGCGCGAGCGGCTCATTCAGGTGGAGCGTAAATTGACGCGCCGTGGGATTAAGCTGCCGCCCTTGCTGCCGCCGCTTGGTGCGATGATCGAGATTCCGGGGGCCGCTTTGTCCGCCGATGCGCTCAGCCGCGTATGCGATTTCTTTGCCATCGGCAGCAATGATCTGACGCAATATACGCTGGCCATTGATCGCGGCGATGAGCGCGTGGCGAATCTTTACAATCCCTATCACCCCGCCGTTTTGCGCCTGATCGAGTTCACGATCGCGGCGGCGTGGCGCGCGAATATCCCCGTCAGCCTGTGCGGCGAGATTGCTGGCGATCCGAAGGTGACGGCGTTGCTGTTGGGCCTTGGGTTGCGCGAGTTCTCCATGTCGCCCTCACGCTTGCCGCTGATCAAACAGACGATCTGCAACTTGACGATTTCGCAGTCGGTGACCTTTGCCCAAGAAGTCATGCGGCAGGGGAATGAGGAAGAGGTTGCCTCGCTGCTCGAAGGCGGGGCCCACGCCATACAACCGGCTTCTTTGTTGATGAAAAAGAAGAAGTAGGCTTGCTTCGCGCTTGGTTGGAATTCGTTTCCGTGTTACGGGAGGAGAAGGATTATTCGTCTTTCCGGAGAAACTTTCTTTTCGACGCCTCTTCGCGGCGAAAGAAAGTTTAATCCGGAACCTAGCCGATCTCTGAAACAGTCACTGGATTCCGGATCTGCGCACCTCAGCCCTTACGGGCTTCGGCACTTGTCCGGAAAGACGAGATATATGGTGTCGGCACCCATCACTCTTTCAACCAACGAGGTCGCTCATGTCTTCTTTTACGGATTATAAAGTCAAGGATATTGCTCTGGCGGGGTGGGGGCGCAAGGAGATTGCGATCGCCGAAACGGAGATGCCGGGGCTGATGGCACTGCGTGAGGAATATGGCGCGGCGAAGCCGCTGGCGGGCGCGCGCATTTGCGGCTGTTTGCATATGACGATCCAGACGGCGGTGCTGATCGAAACGCTGGTGCATCTGGGGGCCAGCGTGCGCTGGTCGTCCTGTAACATTTTCTCGACGCAGGATCATGCGGCGGCGGCCATCGCGGCGGCGGGCGTTCCTGTTTTCGCCTGGAAAGGCGAAACCGAAGAGGAATACTGGCAGTGCATCGACAGGTCGATTGAAGGACCGGACGGGTGGAAGCCCAACATGCTGCTGGACGATGGCGGTGACTTGACGCTTTACCTGCATGAAAAGCGGCCCGAGCTTTTGGCCGATGTGCGCGGCGTATCCGAGGAAACGACGACGGGCGTACACCGCCTTTACGAGATGATGAAGGCCGGCACGCTGAAAATCCCCGCGTTCAACGTGAATGACAGTGTCACGAAATCCAAGTTCGATAACCTGTATGGTTGCCGCGAAAGCCTTGTGGACGGCATCCGCCGCGCGACCGATGTGATGTTGGCGGGCAAGATTGCCGTTGTTTGCGGCTATGGCGATGTGGGGAAGGGCTCGGCAGCCAGCTTGCGCAGCTCTGGCGCACGGGTGCTGGTGACCGAGGTTGACCCGATCAACGCGCTGCAAGCCCTCATGGAAGGCTATCAGGTCGTGACGATGGAACAGGCCGCGCCGCTGGGCGATATTTTCGTCACCGCCACGGGCAACGTGGATGTAATCACGCTCGATCATATGCGCGTGATGAAGGATCGCGCTATCGTTTGCAATATCGGGCATTTCGATGCGGAGATTCAGATCGACTCGCTTCGCAACTATGTTTGGGAAGAAGTGAAGCCGCAGGTGGACGAGGTCATCTTCCCCGATGGCAAGCGGCTGATCGTTCTGGCCAAGGGGCGGCTCGTCAATTTGGGCTGCGCCACGGGCCATCCAAGCTTTGTCATGAGTGCCTCTTTCACCAACCAAACTCTGGCGCAGATCGAGCTTTGGGGCCAGCAGGGCAAGTACGAGAAGAAGGTCTATACGCTGCCCAAGCATCTGGATGAAAAAGTCGCAAGGCTGCATCTGGGCAAACTCGGCGCCCAGCTCACCACGCTGACGGACAAGCAGGCCAGCTATCTCGGCATTTCACCGCAAGGGCCGTATAAGGCAGATCATTATCGGTATTGAGGAGAAAGCATTTAGCCTTTAGCATGTTGCATTTAGGGAGGGCTTAATACCAACCCCGTGAACGAACCACCCCACGGCGTCATTGCGAGGAGGCCTTGGCCGACGAAGCAATCCAGTCCTCCTGCTGGAAAGTTGGGGACTGGATCGCCACGTCGCTGCGCTCCTCGCGATGACGGTGGGGGCGTAAGTCTTTTCATCCACGGGTTGGTATAATTTGCAACAAGCTAAGGGCTAACGATGAACGAGCAAATCAAAGAAATTGTGGAGCGCATTCGCGCTTTAGAAGATCGGCTTGAGGAAGAGTTCCAGAAAAGCCGTGACCGGTATCAGGTGCGCTTGCGCGGCAAGATCGCCGAGTTTGCCGAAGAAATCGTGGCGCGGCATAAGGCCCTGCGCATCAATTGGCCGCAATATTTCCGGACGGCGGGACTGCTCAATGTTCTTGTCGCGCCGGTTATCTATTCCCTCATCCTGCCGATTGTGGTGCTCGATTTCTGGGTGACGCTTTACCAGCAGGTTTGCTTTCGCGCTTATGGTATTCCGCTTGTCAAACGCTCGACCTTTATCGTTATGGACCGGCATCATCTGGCCTATCTGAACTTTATCGAAAAGATGAATTGCCTTTATTGCGGCTATGGCAACGGGGTGTTTGCTTATGCGCGCGAGATCGCCAGTCGGACGGAGCAGTTCTGGTGCCCCATCAAGCATGCGATCCGCGTCCGCGATCCGCACGATCGCTATGTCAAGTTTCTGGAATATGGTGATGGCGAGGGCTATCGCTCTTGCCTTGATGATCTGCGCCAAGATGTGCAAAGATCGGATGAACCATAGATGAAAGGAGATTCCTATGTCTTTCGACTTACCTCTCTTGCCTTATCCCAAAGAGTCGCTGGAGCCGCATATTTCGGCCCGCACGCTGGACGTTCATCATGGCAAGCATCATCAGGCTTACGTCACGAACCTCAATAACCTGATCAAGGACACGCCGCTTGAGGGGGCGAGCCTTGAGGAGATTATCCTGCAAACCGCCAAGGATGACAGCAAGGCTGGTGTCTTCAACAATGCGGCGCAGGTCTGGAACCACACGTTCTTCTGGTCCAGCATGAGTGCTAAGGGCGGCGGTGAGCCTTCGCCCGCTTTGGCGGATAAGTTGGTTGCCGCGTTCGGCAGTGTCGCCGCGTTCAAAGAGCAGTTCAAGCAAGCTGGCGCGACGCAGTTCGGGAGCGGCTGGGTTTGGCTGGTCCTAGAGGCTGGGGCTCTCAAGATCGTCAAGACCGGCAACGCTATGACGCCGATGGTGCAGGGGCAAAAGGCTCTGGTCACCTGCGACGTGTGGGAGCATGCCTACTATCTGGACTATCAAAATCGCCGCCCCGACTTTTTGCAAGTGTTTCTCGATCACCTGATCGACTGGAGTTTTGTTGAGAAGAATATGGGCGGATTTGAGAGAAAATAGAAATGGGACCCCAGCCTTCGCTGGGGTGACAGTTAGGCATGAAACCAAAAGTTACCATAAAATACTGTCATGCCAGCGCAGGCTGGCATCCCATTTGTTTTCTTGTTGATCGAAAAAGACAGGTCTTTGGTAGGAGCGGGACTTGACAAGCTGTGAGTGGTGGGCTTCGGACGGGCTGGTGCCCTATGCCGAAGCCCTTTCTTTGATGGAAGAACGGACCGAGGCCATCCTCGCGGGGCAGGTGGGCGAGCTTGTCTGGCTTTTGGAACACGAGCCCGTTTATACCGCAGGCACCAGTGCGCAGGAGGCCGATTTGCTGCGGGCAGGGGGGCTTCCAGTTTTTCAGACAGGACGCGGCGGCAAGCATACCTATCACGGGCCCGGCCAGCGCGTGGCCTATGTGCTGCACAATCTGGCACTGCGCGACCGCGACCTGAAGGCCCATGTGGCGCGGCTGGAGGAATGGGGCATCCGCGCTCTGGCCGATCTGGGCGTGACGGCAGAGCGGAGGGAGGGGCGCATCGGTCTTTGGGTTCAGACCGGCGGCACGGAAAAGAAGATTGCTGCCATCGGCGTGCGGGCGCGGCGATGGGTGACTTCGCACGGTATCGCGATCAATGTTGCACCCGATCTTGAGGCTTTTAGGGGGATTGTGCCCTGCGGCATCGCGGATTATGGGGTGACCTCGCTGGCCGATTTGGGGAGCGGGGCGTCTTTGGCCGACATGGATGCAGCCTTAAGGCGGCATTATGAGGAAGTTTTTTAAGATTTTTTTGGGGGAGCAGTAAAAATGTCTTGACACAATGGGCTTATTGTGCTATTGACACGCCTACGGCGACCTGTGTCCTGAGGGCGGGCAGGAGGCAGGAAGGTCGGGACTGGGGACTAGGGCAAGGTCAGCGAAAGCTGGCCTTTTTTGTTGGGAGGAAGGGAGCCTATAGCCTTTTGCATGTGGCATTTAGGGGGTGAGCGGGACTGGGGACGGAGGGATGGGCTCCTTCGTCGCATAGTGCGTCGCACGATTTCCTTTTTCGTCTTCCCGCACAGCAGGCAGCGCGAAGCGCGGGCTGCGTGATGCGGGATCCAGTGGCTCTTTGCGGTAAAAGCCAATCGTTGGTTTCATGCGCAGCGTTGGACTGGACCCCGCATCAAGTGCGGGGTGACGAAGGGGGAGGGCAGTTCATAGACAAGTTGGCATTATTAGGGGTCTTGCATAACTTGAAAGGGAAAGGAGGGTTTTTGGGTTAAGGGGCGTGAAAAGGTGGGCGAAACTATTTGGTGTGTGGTAGAATAGCCCCACTGCAACGGATGAATTTCAGGAGATTTAAGCGATGATGAAGGCTCAATGGTTTATGGTTCTTGATGCGACCTGTCCCGGATTTCAATTTTCTCCATGTGGTTTTGGGCAGCCGACGGGTCCAGAATTTGCCGCTTCTTTAGACAGCAGTTTTATCATGAAGGCTTGTCGCCCTCTTTATGATGAAAATCTTTATGCCAAATTGCCTAAATCACCTTTGGGTGCAGCTATTCCTCGGCCTTCCGATGTGCTTGTTCTTGGCCCCGTTGCGGATGAGCCAGACTTGAGGGTGCTGAGCCTGCGCCGTGGGTTTGATGCTATTGGCGAGCGTCGCGGCAAGTCTATGGGGGCTTCGCTTTTTATTGAGGCTCCGCTTGATGTGCCGCTCCGAATTGACGGTTTGGCTGCGTATCGGCTGTTGAAAGCTGGGTTGGACCATATGGATTCTTTCAGGCAGGAGACATGTCGATTGGATGTTTCCGCTTCTACTATGGCGCGCACTTTTGCTCCACAACAAGATCTTTTGCGGGCCCTTGAGGGGATGGAGGTTTCGTCAAAGCCGATGAGGTCGGGTTCGCCTATCACAATTGTTGATGCCTCACAAAATTCAGGGGTGACGACGATGCCGGACTTGATGGGGCTGTTTATTGAAGCAGAATTTCACACAGCACGGGGCAAGAGCCTGTTGTTTTCCGACTCACTGGCCTTTGTGCAGGAGGTAAGCGGCAAAAAAGAGGTTTACAATCCGAGGGCCTATCCGCCTGTGGCGGATAGGGTAAAGGGGCCCGTAGCCGTGCAGACTGAGGAGAGTTCCACCACTTCGGTGAGGGCTGAAACGGTTGGGGCTGTGCCTTCGGATGACGCGAAATCGGTGCATCAGTTTGGTCCTGCTGCGGAAGCCTTGTTGAAAGCTGTTGAGCAAGTGGCTGCGGCTGATCCGAAGTTTAGGGATGCCGCTATTGCGCGTTTGACAAAGCTTGCCCCGAAGGGCGAAAAGGCTGTGCCTTAAGACAGCCCGTCTGCCTTCGTTCTTCGAACTTTGGCGCGAGAACGGGCTTCGCTTTGACGGTAGTGGAGGGACGGACTCTTTCGTCTTCCCGCACGGCAGGCAGCGCGAAGCGCGGGCTGCGTGATGCGGGACCCAGCGGCTCTTTGCGGCACAAGCCAACCGTTGGTTTCATGCGCAGCGTTGGACTGGACCCCGCATCAAGTGCGGGGTGACGAAGGGGGAGGCTCCCCTAAACAAAAACCCCGCCGGAGTGGCGGGGTTTTCTTTTGGGCCTTTATGCTGCGCCGTTAGGTGCAGCATAAGCGCAGCAGGGGGCCTTAGGCGCGGCTTTTGGCCAAGTCGGCCAGTTGGCGTTGCAGGTTGGCGATCTTTTGCTGCATGTCATCGGCACCGATATTGGCGGCGGTGGCCGTTTGGACATTCGGCATCGGGGTCGTTGTGCGCGTTTCCGTGCGGGGCTTCAGGCTCGTGACGGAGGCGCTTGTTGTCGTTGAGCTGCTGGTGATCGGGCAGCTCTTGGTCGTGGTTGACGCCGTTGACGTTGTGCCGGTTGACGAGGTCGCGGACGTGCTGGGCGTTGTCGTTGACGTGGTCGTCGAGGCAGATTTCGTCATCGGCGATGTTGTGCAGCAGCTGCTCGTGCTGCCCTTTGTGCTACAGCATGAGGCGGTGTTCTGGCTTGAGGTTGTCGACGTGGTCGTCGGGGCCATCAGATCGCCAAGGCCGAAGTTAAAGGTTGTCATAGGCGAGAACATGCGCAGCGTGTTTTCGAACATGGCCATGTTTTGCTTGCCCAGTTCGCCAAAGGTGCTGGTGAAGGGGAACATGGTGCCAAAGGTGTCGGTAAAGATGTTGCGGATCTTGTCCTGATTGCCGAACAGCGTGTCCATGCTGTGCTCAAGATACTTGGGCACCATCCATTGCAGGCTGCTGCCGTAAAAGCTGATGAGCTGGCGCAGGAAGTTGATGGGGAGCAAGCTGCCTTGATCGGGCTTGCTTTCTTCTTCGACGATGATCTGGGTCAGAACTGTGCGGGTGATGTCCTCGCTGCTCTTGGCGTCATAAACGCAGAATTTCGTGCCTTCTTTAACCATCGTGGAGAGGTCGTCGAGGGTGACATAGCTGCTGGTCGCCGTGTTGTAGAGGCGGCGGTTAGCGTACTTCTTGATGGTAACGGTTTGGTTTTGGTTGTTCATGATGTTTTTCCCGCTTGGTGATTTTGATGGAAGACAGGCGTTAACCTTGATTCCAAAGAAGATAAGATGGGCACGACGATTGTCCTTATATTGCGCAAAAAACTCAAGGGCAATTTTGCAGCATGTGCAATATTTTTTGCGGTGTTGCAGAAAGGGATCGGGGGCCGGCATTCGGGGGGCGGGGGGGAGGCAACAAACGGGACTCAGTTTTGTCTTCTGATGCT
>JAQUHK010000172.1 GCA_028683655.1 Alphaproteobacteria bacterium | reverse complement strand
GTTTGTTACCGAGCAGGCTCCGGCTGCTAAGCAGTCTGCCACTGACCCGTCCCAGGGACAGTCCGGTAAGCCCCTCCCCCTGAACGGCGATCCTCTCCTGGAAGCCGTCATGTCCAAGATCAACCGTACCCGATAAGGAACTATTAACCAATGGCTATCGATACTACCAAGTACGCATCCACTTCCGACTTTGCAGGCTTCCTCAAGCCTGACCAGGCCGCTCCGATTTTCGAGGAGGTCACCCGGCGCTCCATCGTCCAGCCCCTCGCTAAGAAGGTTGAGATGGGTCCCAACGGCGTCTCCATCCCCTTCTGGGACGGTGACGTTCAGGCATCCTGGGTCGATGAGGGTGGCAAGAAGCCCCTCACCAAGGGAGGCTTCGATCAGTTCGTCATCGAGCCGAAGAAGATCGCGGCGATCATCCCCATGTCCGCCGAGGTTGTTCGTGCGAACCCGCTGAACTACATCAACGTCATGCGCGAAAAGGTGGCTGAGGCATTCGCAGTCGCCTTCGACCAGGCTGCTCTCCACGGCACCAACACCCCGTTCGGTGCATTCGTGGATCAGACCACCAAGACCACCTCCCTCGTGGGTGCTGATGGTAAGCCCAACGCCTACGCTGCGACCAACAACGCGCTTTCCCTCCTGGTGAACAACGGCAAGAAGTTCACCGGTGGTCTCCTGGACAACATCACCGAACCGATTATCAATGGCTCGGTCGATGCTAACGGTCGCCCGCTCTTCATCGAGCCGACCTACACCGAGACCAACTCCCTGACCCGCACCGGTCGCATCCTGTCCCGTCCGACCACGATCGCAGACGGGGTTCGCTCCGGCGATACCCTCGGTTACTTCGGTGACTTCTCCAAGATCTTCTGGGGTCAGATCGGCGGCATCAGCTACGACGTTTCGGATCAGGCAACCCTGGACCTGTCCGCCGCCCAGGACGGCTCCGGCCTGACTTCGCTGTGGCAGCACAACCTCGTTGCAATCCGTTGCGAGGCGGAGTTCGCTATCCGTGTCCACGATGCAGAGTCCTTCGTCAAGGTCACCGAGAACCCGGTGGTGGTGGTCCCGTGATGATCCTGGTCAACGTCACCAACGGCGGCTTGGTCTCGGTTTCCGAGGAGCAGGGTAAGGCACTGATCGCCACCCGCTCCTGGAAGGAGCACAAGCCCAAGAAGCCCACTACCCGCAAGACTGCTGAGAAGCAGGAACCGGCAGAGGAGAAGTAAATGAGTCTGGCATCCTTCGAGGACGTGCAGGCCCGGTACCACCGGGACATTGACCCGGAGGACCGCCCGCTCATTGAAATCCGACTCCAGGACGCAGAGACGAAGATCCGGCGCAAGATCCCGGATCTCGATCTCCGCATCCTCGATGATCCTCTCCTGGAGGACACCGTAATCCAGATCTGCTGCGACGCAGTGATCCGCCTTATCAAGAACCCGGACGGCTTCGTTCAGGAGACTGATGGTGGATACACCTACATGCGGCAGCAACAGATGGAGGAGGGTCGGCTCACGATCACCCGTGAGGAGTGGGCAGACCTCGGCATCCGCAAGAAGATCACCGTCATCCACATGGCCCCGGTTAGGCCGGGTGCAGTATAGTGTCTATCCTCGATGATTGGAACGCTGAGGTGGAGCTGTACCCCGAGATCGTTACCTACGATCGGGACGGCAACATTATGACCAAGGCATCGGATACCCCGGTGCCGATGAAGGTGTGGCTCCAGATCCGGGGCCAGTCCGGTACCGCGTCTCGACGCTCCGAGCGTCAGGACGAGGGCTGGGAAACCGAGCAGGTTCTGTCCATGCGGCTCCGCCGTCAGGATACGGACATGGAGATCGGTGCCCAGGCGAAGGTGGTCTGGAGAGGGGAGGAGTACGCGGTGTTCGGAGACGTGGACCGCTACATCGGCTCTCCCCGGACCCGGCACGACATGTACACGCTGAGGAGGTCGTAATGGCAAAGGTTGAGTGGTACGGCTCCAGGAGCGACACGTACCGCACGATTGTTCGTAGAGTCCCCGGCCTCAAGGCTGCGGACGTGGAGAAGGCAGAGGAGATCCGGGCTAAGGCCGAGGCGTTCCTTGCTCCGCACCACGCGAACAACGCCCCGCACCGGGCTCCTGATGATTCGATCTCGCGCCTGTCCGTGGAGTCCGGTATCGTGGATGCCTACGTTGTCCTCACCGACGAGGACGGTGGTGCTGGTGCGATCGAGTACTACCTGGCTCCGATGAAGAAGGGGGCCGGCCTTGTCGCAGGAGAGTCGTAGATTTCCTCGGGTGCAGGATGTGGTGATACCCATCCTCCGCGAGGCTCTGCCCCACGCACACGTAACGAGCTGGACCCCGGATATTGATTACCGAGAGTTCCCGATCGTTAACGTCCGAAGGCTCGGTGGATACAGGCACCGAGGTTACCCGAACAAGATGGATCTTCCCGTCATCGAGATCACGGTCTACCATGACCAGGGTCTGGTTGCCGCTGAGGATCTGTACGTCGAAGTGTTGAACGCCCTGTTCGATGCTCAGAGAACCAACAAGCAGGTTGACTCCGGTTACCTGACTCATATCCGTGAAACAATGGGCATGACCCAGTTCCCGGCTCAGGCGATGGACACCTGGCGTGTCCAGGGGCTGATCCTGGTCGGCGTTCGTGCTTCTAGAAAGGAATAAGCCAATGGCTTTTAACGACAACGCAGTCTTTACCGCATCCACCGGTTACGTCTACAAGGCAGTGCCCGGCACTGCTGCAATGACCCCTGCTGAACTTCGGGACTTCGACCCGGAGACCTACGGTGCTCACACCTACGACCTACTGGTCACCGGCCCGTTCATCCTCACCGTTGGTACCGACTCCACCGCCTCCCTGCCGGCTGATGCAGCCGCAGTCGCTGTCCAGGCTGAACTGGAGAAGCTCGCCTCCGTTGGTTCCGCCAACGTCGTGGTCAACACCGTGGAGGGTGCCCCCGGGGAGTTCGTGGTTGCCTTCGTGGGCGACCTGTTCGGTTCCGAGAGCGTACTGACCGGCGATACCGGTGCTACCGTCACCGAGTCTGCCAAGCCGCTGGCTTGGGATCCGGTCGGCCACACCGCAGCTGAGGAGCTGCCGGAGTTCGGTTACGAGGGTGGTGAGACCGAGGCCCGGTCCACCTGGCAGAAGAAGAACCTCAAGCAGGTCTCTTCCGAGGATCCGGTGGACTACGTGACCATTCGAGCTAACCAGTTCGACATGGAGACCCTGGAGATGTACTACGGTAAGAACGCCTCCAAGGTTGCCAACGTGTTCGGTGTCGATGACCCGTCCTCCGCTGGTGTGGACAAGGCGTTTATGATCGTCCTCGTGGACGGTGATTTTAAGATCGCCTTCTCCTCTGCTAAGGCTATGGTCTGTTCTGCATACAAAGGACCCTGAGTAAGGGCCCTCGTTCCGGATTGGTTGCTGGTATGGGTGCTGCGACTTCCGA
>JAQUHK010000171.1 GCA_028683655.1 Alphaproteobacteria bacterium | reverse complement strand
GCAAAACCGCCTTGATCCGATCTGCCACACGCCGCTTCCCCTCGCCACGATGGCGGTACAGCAGCGTGTTCCTTTGTTCCGGCGTCAGCAGTGTTCCCATAAATAGCTTGAATCACGCCCGCCTTAATAACCAATTAACGCCAACTCTTCAGGTGCGAGGGGTATACATTATATAGATTCGACGAAGGATTGTGTCGGCACATACAGGATATGAAAAAGCAAATGCTTCGTGAAGGTAGTTATCAAGTTATTTCGGCAGAATGGGCTTCTGAGATAAGGGGAGCCTTCATTTCTGGTTGCGATCAGAAAAAGATGAAGCCTTGGAGTGACGTAAAAGACAGTGAGTAATGCATGAGCTTCGACGAGATTTTGTTATCATGAATTAAGCGCGAGTCCCCGCACCACGCCCCCCCCCCCCTTCCACGAATACCCCTGACGCCCCCTCTGCCAGCGCGGTGGTGAAGTAGCCTCACGCTGTCCCTTGCCCACGTCTTGGCGCGGGTCGCGGGGTTCAGCCCCCGCGAGGACGTGAGGCGTTGCGCTGGCGGGCCGCTGGTGACTCCTGAGGGCTTGCTGGTGCGTTGTGTGTCATTTCTCGGCAATCTCCCATCCGCTACCTTTCATCAACTCCACGCCCCTTGTTTGGAGCAGCGGATCATTGATTTCGGTAGGGGCTATGGCAACAAGCGTCGGTCTATCGTTCCCATGAACGACGCGGTTTATGAGGCTCTTCTTGAGGCAAAGGAACTTGCCCAGACGGATCATGTGGTTGAGTACAACGGGAGGCCGACGCGAGCTATCAAAAAGGCCTTCAGCCGTCTGTGCGAGTCATGTGGGATCAAGGCCAGCCCGCACGTCCTGCGCCATACAGCAGCGACATGGCTGGTCATGGACGGCGTGCCTTTGTCCGAGGTCGCCCGTCTGTTGGGGGATAGTGAGAAGACGGTTGAAACCGTTTACGGCAAACACTCGCCGGATTATCTCCGCCGAGCTGTAACGGCCTTAAATCTCACTAAAAACAAACCCGTGTTACAGCTGTAACACCGTTTCTGTGGGCCCGCCACGCTAACCCATTGAAAAGCGTGGTGGGTGCGACAGGGATTGAACCTGTGACCCCTACCATGTCAAGGTAGTGCTCTCCCGCTGAGCTACGCACCCGAACCAGATTAAGCGGCCCATCGGGAATCGGGCGGCCTCGGTTGGAAGCAGCCATTTAGCACCTTGCCTCGCGACTTGCAACGGTTTGATCTCAAAAAAAGTGACAAAAATCAAAAAAAGTCAAAGACAGGGCTTTTCAACTCTTTAACCATGGCGAAAGAGGGAAAGGCGTGGCATAAGGTCGCCTTGGAGCACGGCATTCCTGCATCTCTGCCTCGCACCTTTTGCAGCCGTGTCGTGTATAATCTCAAACACACCCCATGTCCTTTCAAGCCTCATTCCCCTTCAGACCTCATGCTTAACCGTCTTATCGCCTTTGCCCAAACACTTCCATTCTATCCCCTCTTCTCCCAGTTCTTCAAATTCGGTCTGGTTGGCGTATTGGGGTTTCTGGTGGACACGGGGGTTCTTTATGCCTGCATGATCTTTTTGGACATGGGGCCCTACAGTGGGCGGGCTGTTTCGTTTCTTGTCGGAGCTTCCTCAACATGGATTTGCAATCGCTGCTTTACCTTCAAGGGCTGCGGCAACAATGATCCGGTGCATGTGCAATGGATGAAATTTCTGGTCGTGTGCGCAGGCGGGTTTGTCTTCAATTACGGGACCTATGCCTTCATGATCGCACATGTGCCGCTTGTGGCAGCCCATCCGGTTCTTGGTGTGGCAGCAGGGTCGATTGCGGGAATGTTCTTTAACTTCTTCGGATCACGCCGCATCGTTTTTCGGTAAACGGCTCTTGTAATCCTGAATCGAGTGCCCAAGTCTATCCTATCCAAGCTTACTCAATGCGGTTTAGGGAGCGGCACAGATGGACATGTCCAACTATACAGAGCGGTCTCAAGGATTCCTGCAAAACGCCCAAATGGAGGCCCTGAAGCTTCAGCACCAACGACTGGTGCCTGAGCATTTGCTGAAAGTCCTGATGGACGACCGAGAAGGCATGGCGGCGAGTCTGATCAAGGCGGCGGGCGGCGACGCGCAGCGTGTGCGGGATAGCGTGACGATAGCTTTGGACAAGATGCCGAAAGTCTATGCCTCGGGTAGCGCGGACCAGCTTCGTATGACCCCTGAGTTTGCACGTCTGATCGGCCAGGCCGAAGAGCTGACGAAAAAGGCGGGAGACAGCTTTGTGACGGTCGAGCGACTGTTGCTGGCACTGACCATGGCGGCTGGAACAGAAGCCCAGAATATCCTTTTAGAATCAGGGATCAAGCCAGACAAGCTCAATCAAGCTATCAACGATTTACGCAAGGGACGCACCGCCGACAGCGCGGGGGCGGAAGGCAACTATGGCTCCCTGAAGAAATACACACGCGACCTGACCGAAGCAGCCAAGGCAGGCAAGCTGGACCCCGTGATCGGGCGCGATGAGGAAATCCGCCGGACGATCCAGGTCCTCGCCCGCAGGACCAAGAACAACCCCGTTTTAATCGGCGAACCCGGTGTGGGCAAAACGGCGATCATCGAAGGGCTGGCCCAGCGCATCTTCAAGGGCGACGTGCCCGAAAGCCTGAAGAACAAGCGCGTTCTGGCCCTCGATTTAGGGTCTCTTGTCGCCGGGGCCAAATATCGCGGCGAGTTTGAAGAGCGACTGAAAGCCGTGCTGAATGAAATCTCGGCAGCCGCCGGAGAGATCGTCATCTTTATCGACGAGCTTCACCTGCTTGTCGGCGCAGGGAAAAGCGAAGGCGCGATGGATGCCTCAAACATGCTCAAGCCTGCGTTGGCGCGGGGCGAATTGCACTGCATCGGCGCAACGACGCTGGACGAATACCGGCAATATATCGAGAAAGATGCCGCCCTCGCCCGCCGCTTTCAACCGATTTATGTGGCACAGCCGACTGTCGAAGATACGATCTCGATCCTGCGCGGGCTGAAAGAGAAATACGAACTGCATCACGGTGTGCGCATCACGGACAGCGCGATTGTGGCGGCGGCAACGCTGTCCAACCGCTATATCACCGACCGATTCCTGCCTGACAAAGCCATCGATCTGATTGACGAGGCGGCGGCGCGGCTGCGCATGGAAGTGGACAGCAAGCCGGAGGCCATTGACGAGATTGACCGCCGGATTGTCCAGCTTAAGATCGAGCAAGCGGCCCTGCGCAAGGAAACGGATGTCGGCTCGCAAACCCGTTTAGGAAGACTGGAAGGCGAACTCGCGGCTTTGGAAGAAGACTCTGCCCGCCTGACTACCCGCTGGCAAAACGAGAAGAACCAGCTTTCCAGTGCGCACACGATCAAGGAGCGGATCGAGCAAGCCCGCGCCGAACTTGAGCTGGCCCAGCGCAACGGCGAATATACCCGCGCGGGCGAGCTGTCT
>JAQUHK010000049.1 GCA_028683655.1 Alphaproteobacteria bacterium | reverse complement strand
CTGCGTAGTTTTGAAATACTCTCCGGACGTGAAGTGATTAGGCCGGATATTGCCGGGATTATGGGCGCTTTTGGGGCGGCGCTGATTGCCCAAGAAAGATATATGCCGGGTTACGTTTCCCATGTAAAGCCCGCCCCCCCTGAAAGCAAGCGGAAAAAGCCCAGAAAAGCATTAAGCATGTGGCATTTGGCATTTAGGGGGGCGGACCCGCTAAATGCCACATGCTTAATGCTTCTTTCCCCCACAAAAAAAGGCCAGCTTTCGCTGACCCACCCTCAAGACGCACCACGGCGTAGCCAAGTCAATAGCACGGCCATCATCCTATGTCAAGCTATTTTTCTTATCGCGCCCAGCAAAAAGGGCGGCCTAAGCCGCCCTTTTTGTCTCCGAGACGTTGTCCCCTGTTACGAACCTTGACCTGGCGCAGGTTTTTTTGCGGCCTTCACTGCTTGCTTTCTCCGTTTCGGCGTTCGTGTCGCCTCAAAATAGGCTAGGGCAAAAAGGTGGCTATAACGATCACGCTCTGCTCCTGTGCGATAAGTCATCCCGCTCACAACCTTATCCTGAAACGCTTCATTTACAGCAATGGATGGTTCAATCTCGTAAATGGCTTCAAGTATTTTAAGCCGTTTGCCTTCGCTATTCGGATCGGACATAGCGACTTGTGTCAATTTATTTACGGCATAGACTGGGTCCATCGCGCCTTTGCTTAGGGCTGTTTTCATATTCTCAAAAGCTACCGCGGAGGCGGCTTCATCCCCACATGCAAAGATATCTTGCATGATTCTTATGTTACCATGCCCCGCCATGAACGAAGCGATCTTGTCCGCCGAAACCTTCTCTAAAACAATGTGGATTAGATCTTGTCTGGGCCCCCGCGATGCCTGGTCACCAAGGCAGTCACACACGGCATCTTCACTCACAAGATCTTTAACATTAAAGGCCCGCCACATGTTTTGGGTGGCAGCAAATCTTTCGTCACCGTCTACACTGCCTACTTGCTTGAAGCTCATCCAAATCTGATGAAGGAAATCCGGCATTTCCGCTTTCAGCTCATGTGGCTTATGCTCAAGGAGCATCCCGATTACTTCCTGCCTAACCAACTTTCTGTCTGGATTTCTGACTGTAGTTTTCCACCATAAGACAACGTCTTTGACGCTCGTTTTTTCATAAGCCAACGCCTTGGCAAGCGTCTCTCGGCCAACGGCACGGTTGGCCTCGTCTTCGTCGTGAAAGACATAGGCAAGGATGCCGCGAATCAGTTCTCTATCTTCAATAAGCTTGTCCGCCGCATCGGTTTGGCAATCCAAAAAGATTCCAGTGCGGCGCATGTTGGTCTTTCTGGAGTTACAAGGGGGAAAATAAAGCTCTTCTTCTGTCACAAGCCCTTGCTTGATCGCCTTGACCATGTTTTGCAGCGGCGCGTCACCCACAAACCGCCACATGTTGTCATCATCAGAAGTAATGTCCACCCACAAATCCTGAAGGATTGTTTTTTGTTCTTTCAACGCGGCGGGGCAGCCATCCAGCAAAACGCCAATAAGCTTCTGCCTCAAAGCTTGCTCTGAAGGCATCCCACTAATTTGTTCACGCGGAACGACAAGACCAAAAGCCTCTTTCGGCTTGATAACACCCTGCTGCAAAGCCACTGTCAAAAGACCGAAGAGAGCCTCTCTCTTCTCTTCCGTCATGGTGCCACCTGTTCCTTCGCCGCGAAAAACATCGGCAAGCAGAAGTTTGACAAGAATGGGAGACAAATTTTTGCGCACAACGCGTTTGGGTTTTCCCGCCGCATCCACCGGAGAAATTTCTTCTTTCAACTTGTTGTAAAATGCAATCTTACCTTCCGTTGTCTCCAATGCCGTAACAATAAACTCGCCCGTTAGTTTTTGCATGATATGTCTCCGCTTCTGAGATAAATGATCCCAAACGCATACCACGCGCTCCCAAAAGCGAACAATGAAAACCTATGGTTAATGCAGCAAAAAGGGCGGTCAAAGCCGCCCTTCCTGATCTTTGAGCCTGCATCAAGTTCCCTGTTACGCGGCCTTTTCGGCGAGCCATGCTTGCAGGGCTTGCTTGGGCAGGGAGCCAACCTTGGTGTCGATCTGGACGCCGTCTTTGAACAGGACGAGCGTGGGGATAGAGCGGACGCCAAACTTGGTGGGAGTGTCGGGGTTGCTGTCCACATTCATCTTGGCGATGGTGACCTTGCCGCCCATTTCCTTGGCGACATCTTCCAACACAGGCCCCAACGCGCGGCATGGTCCGCACCATTCGGCCCAGAAATCGACCAGAACGAGGCCCGAAGCCTTCACAACGTCATTATCGAAAGAAGCGTCTGTAATCTGCTTGCTATATTCACCCATCGGAAGGCTCCTTTTTGTGGACAAGATTGCGATTGGAATCGATATAGGAAGAGGTTACTCCCGTTTCAAGGGTTTGGGAAGATTAAACAGGGCGGCGGAGTCATCTCAACAAGACAGATAAACCACCCTCCCCTTGCGGGAGGGTCGAAAAATCAAGCCCCGAAGGGGATAGATTTTTCGAGGAGGGGTAAAATCCCATACGCTGGTTTCTGACCCCTCCCCGAAATTGCTGGCGCAATTTCGACCCTCCCGCAAGGGGAGGGTGACATGCTTAGGCATCAAAAGTTCAAACCTCCATCAAGCTGGCGGTGTAAGTCCACAAAAGGAAGCATCTTATCGTCTTCGCTGGGTAAATAGCCCCTAAAACGGTGCGGTAGGCCTCCATCTGGCCGCGATAGATGGGCGGGATAGCGGCGGCATCGGCGGGCGGCGGGCGGTTGGTTTTGTAATCGACGATCCAGACCTCCGCCCCCACCAAAGCAAGGCGATCCACCTGCCCCGCAATCAGCCGTTCGCCCGACAGCCCGATGATCGGTTGCTCCGCGCGGCTATCAGGCCCGAACAAAGGGGCAAAGCGCGAGTCGCGCAGCAGCCCAAGAACCTCTTGGCCAACCTCGCGCTGCGCAACCGGATCAAGCGCGTGTTGCGGGTTGGCGAGGAACCTTGCCGCCACGTCCTCCCACCGCGTGGGATCAAGATCGGGCAAGCTTTGCAACAGGCGGTGGATGATCCGCCCACGTGCGAACCGCGCATCACGGGGTGAGATGGACGACGGCTCTTCCTCACTGGGGCGCGAGGGCACCAGCGGCCTTGGCGGCGAAGGCTCTGGCGGCGGCGGAGAGAGGAGCCATGGGGGGGGCGCAAAAGGAGTCGCAGAGTCCCTTGGACTCCCCCCCCCCTCCCTAACCCTCCCCGCGAGGGGGAGGGGACAGCAGAGGGATTGTTGCAACTGCGTGTCCCGCCTTTCCATCGTTGAATTTTGAGTCCCGCTTATTGTCTCAAACGACCCACAAGTCCCCTCCCCCCTGCGGGGAGGGTTAGGGAGGGGGGGGGGCGCACTAGCCCCACAAGGCAAATCCGCATAGTCCGCCATCACGACCGACGGCGTGACGGGGCACGTTGGATCAAGCGCGACGTCGTCCTGATGCCATGGCGCGAGGCCACGCGCGATCAGGTTATACCAGCTTTCCTTGTCGTTGCCTTTGTCCTCGGCCTTCTCGTCGCCGTCAGCCTCCTTCTTTTCTTTCTTGGAAAAGCCACAGACATAAAGCCTGTCTGCCGCGCGGGTCAGCGCGACATAAAGCAGGCGGCGGCTTTCCTCGACATGCCGCGCATAATGCCCCTCGCGCAAAAGGCGCAGCTTGCCGTTAAGCGGCGCAGCGGCAACGTAATAAGGCACCTCTGCGCTGTCATCCCACAAGAACTTGGGCAGGCGCGTGCGATCTTCTGTGCGCGTCGTGTCGGGCAAAATCACAATCGGTGCCTCCAGCCCCTTGGAGGTATGCACCGTCGTGATGCGCACGCGCCCTGCGGCTTGTTCCAGCTCGCGCTTAATCTCGAACTCGGCAGACATAAGCCAGTGCAAAAAGGATTGAAGCGAGGGCACATGACGAGCAGAAAAAGCCTCGGCCTCGCCCAGCAATTCATCAATCGGGTCTTCGGCATCGGGGCCAAGCCGCGCGGCGAGCGCGCGCCGTCCGCTTTGCGCGTCAGCGGGACAAGGCAGCGCGAGAAGCTTCATCAAAAGCGCAAGCGGCGTGACCTGTCCCTCCAGCGCGGCGAGCGCGGCCAGATAGGCCCGCCATGTTTCATAGCGCGCGTTGCTTGCCGCCTTATCGCGCAGACGGTCCCACAAACGCTCACCCTTTTCGCGACCGATGGCAAGGTCCATCAACTCCTCTTCGCTCGCGCCAATCAGCGGGCCGCGCAGCACGGTGGCCAGCGTCAAATCATCGTCGGGCAACAACGTAAATTGCAACAGGGCCATCAAATCCATGACCGCCAACTGGTCGATTAGGCGCATACGGTCAACGCCCGACACGGGTACGCCGACTTTTTTCAGCTCGCGCACAAACACATCGACAAAGGGCTTGCGCTTTTGCACCAGCACCATCACGTCACCCGCATGCATCGGGCGCGTTTGTTTCAGGTCACGATCAAACACAGTGAAACCTTGCGCCACCCATGACTGGATTTGCAACGCCAAAGCACGCGCCAAATCGGCCACGGGATCGGCGGCGGTTTCATAGCCCAGCGAAATCTCCCAATCCTCTGGCTCTTTCAATCGCGCTTTTGTTTTCTTCTCCTCCTGTGGTGCGGTGAATAACGGCCAGACTTCCACACGCCCTGCGCCCTCGCTGCGAAACGCGCTGTGCGCCACAAGGTCGCTTGAGACGCCAGAGCGCACCTTCTCATCGGCAAAGACAGCATCGACGGCCCGCAAAATCGCGGGCGCAGAGCGGAACGAGACATTCATAGGCACTTGCTCGAACGGCTTTTGCGCCTGAACAATCTTTTGCGAAAAGTGCCGACGCATCCGCGCGAACTCTTGCGGGTCGGCTTTGAGAAAGCTGTAGATTGACTGTTTTTCGTCGCCCACCACAAACAGCGTGCGAGGCCGCTCTACCCACGCGCCCTGCCCTTCGAAAAAAGCATCGGCGAGCGCGGCGATAATGCGCCATTGGTCGGGGCTGGTGTCCTGCGACTCGTCCACCAGAATATGATCAATGCCGCCATCCAGTTTAAACAGGACCCACGGCGCAATGTCGGGCTTTTGCAACAGCCGCCCTGTGCAGGCGATCAAATCGTCATAATCCAAAAGCGCGAGCGATTCTTTGCGTGCGCTATACGCCTGCCGCATCCGCAGCGCGAGGGTGATGAGAGCCTTCGTCTCCTGCACGATCCGCGCGCTTTCCATGCGCTCGGCAACGGCCATAAGCCGTTGCGCTTCCGCGCGACAGACCTCGTCCAGCCATGGATTGTCATCCGTCACAGCCTTAGGCCCCATCTTGGCAAAGGGATCACCCTCGCCCGTCAGAAAGGCGCGGCTATAGGCCGCAAACGATAAGGCGCGTTCGGCAGGTGTCGCTGCGTACCAATCGGCCATCAGCCAACCACGCGGAACAAAGGTCTTACCGCCTTTTTCCAGCAATAGCTGCGCGGCACGCCGCAAAGCCACGCCATCAAACGCTTCATCGGCGCAAGCGCGGGCCAAATATAGATCGGGCGTATCATCTGGGCGCAGTGATAAACTGTCAGCAATCGCCGCGATCAAAGCCTCGGCACCGCCTTCGCGTTCCATCGCGCGGCGCAGGCGATGATCGTGGCCCATCGTCTCCCGCAAAAGGTCCTGCAACGTCCCTTCTGACAACCGCGCAACCAAAACGGCAAAAGCCTGCGCAGCGGGGCTTTGCGGTTGCTCGGCCAGCTCTTCCAAAAGATCGCGCACCGAGTCCTGCCACAGAGCCTTGGCATCGGCATCTTCCATCATGGCGAAATGCGGCGCGAGTCCAGCCTCCAGCGGAAAGCGGCGCAGCACTTCTTGCGCAAAAGCGTGGATCGTTTGAATGCGCATCCCGCCGGGGCAGGCAAGCACCTGCGCGAACAAACGCCGCGCCCGCGCCGTTTGCTCTTCATCGGGCGGTGCGTTTTGCAAATCCGTCAGCTCGGCTTGCAACGCTTCGGGGGCACAGGTTGCCCACCGCGCCAATCGCTGGGACAAGCGGATGGACATTTCGGCGGCGGCGGCGCGGGTGAAGGTCAGACACAAAATGCGCTCTGGCCTCACCTTATCCAAAAGCAAGCGCGTGACGCGGTCGGCCAGCACCTTGGTCTTGCCCGATCCTGCCGAAGCCGACACCCACACGGAAGTGGAAGGGTCCGAAGCGCGACGCTGCGCCGCGCCGACATTTTCGGCCAGCGATGAAAGAACCGCCCCGCCCGTCTGTGCCACGCTCATGACTCGCCGCCTTTCCCGCGTCCCCATTCATCAAGCCGCGACAGATGCGCATAATCATTGAAGCGCGGCGCAAGGTGCGGCTTCGGCTCCGCCTCGAACGGCGTGGTTGCCTGCGCGTATAAATCCAGCAATTGCGTCAGCCCCGCCTGCGCCTTGGCAATCTGGTCGTCGAGATTGTCGATATAGCGCACGGTCTTTTTCGATTCGTCCCGCGCCTGCAAAGCCCAATAGCTCAGGCCCCCTGCTGTAAGAGGATGACCTTCCCCGCCCCGCGGCGCGAAGGCACCCGCGCCTGCCATCATGGCGAGCAAAGCGAGCTGCGGCTCATAGCCCGCCATCACTTGAGTCTTAGAGGGCGGCACGCCTGTTTTATAGTCGATGACCTCCACCGTCCCATCGGGCAGCAAATCCAGACGATCCGCACAACCTGTCAGCGTAAAGCTCCCGCCGCGCAGCTTCATGCCGCCATGGCATTCGACAAAGAGCGGGCGAATGCCCTCGGCGCGACGTTTTTCTTCGTTCGCCACAAACCACGTGGCGATTTGCGTAAAGCGCGGGTACCAAAAAGCCTGCACCTGCGGCTTGTCGGCGTAAACCTCAAAAGCCTTACGCCCTTCAACCAAAAGCGCGGCCAGCGGATCGGCGGGCCAGCTTTCTTTGTTCGCGGCGATAAACCGCTCTAACGCTTTGTGAATAACGGTGCCGTAATCGGCGGCGGCGACATCGGCGTCGATCTCTTCCAGTTTCTTCAAACCCAAAACATGCCGCGCATAAATCGCATAGGGGTTGCGCTGCCACGTTGAAATCTCGGTCACCGAGGCTTTGCGAGGCCGCGCGGCAAGGGGCGGACACGGCGCAGGCGGCGCGATGGTCTTCGGCTCGCCCGCATAGGAATCCAAAAGCCGCGCCCAGCTTCGCCACGGCTGCGCAGGCGCAAACGAAGTCGGTAAGCCAGAGGCATCCAGCACCGCCTCAAGTCGCAACAAAAGGCGCGAGGGCACGGTGGGAGAGCCGCCGCTGCGCTTGGCGCGGGTCAACACAACCTGCGGCGCGGAGGCAAGCTGCACAAAATCATGCGCCGACTGGCCGACGCGACGCTCAGGAGTCGGCAGGCCGAAATCACGTTTCATCGGGCGCGACATCCACGGGTCGACGGGCGGCGCGGGCGGCCATGAGCCTTCGTTCAGACCGCCAAGAATGATAAGATCGTGATGCAGAAGCCGCGCTTCAAGCGGACCCAGAAGGCTCAGGCGCGGATGCGTGCCGAAAGCGGGGCGCACCATCACTTGCTGGACCAGCGCGATGAAAAGCGAGGCGTACTCGCGGCCCGTCAGCTTCTCACCGCCCGCCGCCGCACCGCGCCATTCATCCAGCCATTCCACGGCACACGCGCCCGCCTCACCGCGCCACAGGCGCAGATCACCGCTTTGCTCGGACGTCGCGGCCAGCCCTTGCGCCAAAGCCAGATGCGCGTCGATCCATTCCAGCAAGCTGCGCGGCTTGTTCGCTTCCTGCACAAACGCATCAAACTGCGCTGCACATTCTTGAAGCCATGCGGCAAGCTCGCCCTCATCCGCAGCCTTGGCAGCACGCGCTGCGCCCCGCCAGCCATCCGCCGGACGCACGCCGCGCCACAAAAGCATTTCCGCGCGCCGCGCCAGATTGCGACAATGAGCGGGATCGCGCCCCGTTGCGCAGAGGGGATGTTTAAGCAGCGACAGGAAAGCGACGGGTGAGGCCGACGGTGCGGCGGCTTTCAAAAGATCAATCAAAAACGAGCCAATGGGCCAAAGCGGCAAAGGCGATCCGGCGGAATCATTGACGCTCACCCCCCAACGCTCCAGCGCGGCGGCCACACGCACGGCGAGGGCACGGTCGGGCGTGACTAAGGCAGCGGTCTTGCCATCTTCTTCCAAGACGCTGCGCAGCCGCAGCGCGATCACGTCCGCCTCCTCACGCGGGTGATCAACATCCAGACGCTCAATCCCATCAAGAGCCAGCGGCGAAAGCGGCCTTTCGCGTAATTTCTGCCACGCATCGGTGACGGCGGCAGGGCGCATCGCTTCGCGGTACAGAACCTCACGCGCCGGACGCGGACAAACGGCTCCCTCCCACGGCGCGACATCGGCACGTGAAAGGCGAGCCCCATCCAGCCAGCGTTTCATCATGAATTGCGGGTGCGTTTCATCGACGGCCTCCCATGCCGCCTCGTCAAGCTCGCGGTCAAGCGCGGGCAAAATCACCTCGCCTTGCGGCAAGCCCGCAATCACCTGCATCAAGCGTCCGACGGCAGGGATGGAGCCCGTCGATCCGGCGGCGATCACAGGGAAAGATGGTGGCTCACGCCGCCATTGCTCGGCTTGTGCATCCAGCACGATCCGGCGACGCGCCGCCGGATCAAGCGCACCCTCTTCTTGCAAAATCTCTGGCCAGACCTGCGTGACGATTTCCAAAAAGCGCAGAGTCTCTTGCCAATGCTGTTGGATTTCCGACGGGACAAGCGCGGCCAGATCCGCAAAGTCGCGCTCTTCGGTGTGGATCTGGTCCAGCAATTGCGCCAGAGCCACCGCCAGCGACGCGGCCTGATCGACAGGCATCGTCTTGTCTTTGGCACGCACCAATTTCATCAGCAACATCTGGCGGCGTAGCGGCGTCAAGGCGGGCGGGGCACCATCAAGAGCCAGCGAGCCCGCAAAATCCAGATCGGTTTCATCCACATCGCCCAGCGGTTTCATGCGCGGCAATAACGCAGCCTTCGCGCCCGTCACGCGTAAAAACGCCTCACGCAAATGGCGACAGGATCGCCGCGTGGGCAAGAGGATCAGCATCGACGACAAAGCCAGCGGGTCACGCCCTGCGCGTCGCCACAGTCCTTCCGCCAGCGTCGTCACAAAACAAAGGCCCGAAGGAATAGTCGCGACGCGCATCATCAGCCCCACCCCTCGCCACTATCCAAAAGCACATTGGCTTTGTGCAAGTCTTCGGGCGTGCCGACATGATAACAACCGCCATCATGTTCAATCCCGAAAAGCCGCCCCGTTGCCTCTGTGCGATTAAAGATCAGGTTGTTGGAAAAGACAATTTCGGGTATCCCGTCATAAAGCTGGGGGCGGACAATCTGCGCGGAAATCCACACCATGGGGCGCGGGATCGGTGCGTCCTTGCGCCACACGCGCCCGTCCGGCTCCATCACGAAATCACCCTTGGGGCCAAAGCCTCGCGCCTTGCCTGTGGGACAGAGCAAGAGAAGCTCATCCATCTTGGTCTCATCCCACGCCTTGGCAAGGCGTACCAACGCCCGTTCGCGCGGCCCATCAAGAAACGGCATATCGCCGCCCAGAAGGAAAAACGGTTTGTCGCCGAAGAATCCCCGCGCCTTTTTTACGCCGCCGCCTGTGTCCAGAATGGAGTCTTCACGCGAGATGATGATTTCCACATCCGTGCGTTTTGCGACATGCGCGGCGATTTGATCGGCCAGATAATGCGCGTTCACCACCACGCGGCGGAGGCCGATGGCAACCAGATGGTCGATGGCGCGATCAAGCATCGTCCGCCCGCCAACCGTCAAAAGCGGCTTGGGCACACTGTCCGTCAAAGGCCGCATCCGCGTGCCCAACCCCGCCGCCAGCACCATGGCCGTGTCAGACAAAAAGGGGAATGCGTGCGCGGCAGCCTGCATCATGACGGTCTGCACGCCAGAAACCAGCGACGGACAGGAGCCAAGGCTTCTTCTTTCAGCAAAAGCTGAAGCGTTTTCCAAACGCGCGGGATCATAGCATCGCGTTCCAGTTTGACGAGCAGACCGAGAATGCGCGTGTGCCGCTGTGCCGCATACACCCGCGCGGCGGCGAGAAGATCGGGCAAAGGCACAGCGGGATTCTTGGCGTGATAGGCCGTGACAACCGCCTCAAGCCGCGACAGGCCGTCCTCACGCCGCACTTCCTCACACCACGAAGCGAGGTCATAGGCAATGCAACCGATGCCCGCATCTTGAAAATCAAGCAAACCGACAGGCTGGCCCAAAATGGGTGAGGGAAGCTCCATCGTGTTATCAGGCATGAAATCGCGAAGAACCAGCGAACGGGGCAGCGCATCAAGCGGCGACAAAACGCCATGCCACGCCTCCACAAAACCGCTGCGCTCCCGCGCCGTGGCAGGACGGTGAAAGACGCTGGGGAAATAGTAATCCAGAAAAAGCGTCGCCTGATCCGTCAGCAAGGCCGCGTTATAGAAAGGCGATTTCAGCGCGCCGAGCATGGCTTGCTGGAAGCCCTGATGCAGCTTGGCCAAAACATCCACGGCATAGGTGTCATAAACATCCCGCACCGCACCGGCATCCAGCATTTTACCGACAGGCGCATCACCGAAATCTTCCATCAGGACAAGGCCACGGACGACATCGCTGGCATAAATCTCCGGCGAGGCAAGGCCGAGTCGACGCAGCAGAGCCGCGATCTGGACGAACTCTTCGGTCTTTTGGTCTTTCTGGGAAGCCATCAGGATGCAAGTGGCCGGAGCCCCTGTCTCGCGCGTCAAGCGCAGGAAGCGGCGCGAGGAAAAATCGGCGGCCAGATAATGCGCCTTGGCTTGCTCCCAGCCATTGTCGCTGAGAAAGGATTGGATTTCTGCTTTGGTATGCATTTACATCGCTCCCAGACGGCGTTGCCACGCGTCGTCCCCATCCATGGTTACCTGCCGTGCGCCATCGGCCCCCAAAACAAAATGCAGCGTCAACGCCTGACGCGGCATGAAGGCGCGAGCCTTTTCGGGCCATTCGGCAAAGACGACCCCGTCGGCGCAGGCCTCGTCAAAACCGATTTCCTCAACTTCTTCCGGTGTCTTTAAGCGATAAAGATCGAAATGCGCCACGGAAAAAGCAGGGGTGTCATAGGTCTGGACCAGCGTGAAGGTCGGACTTGGCACTTCGCCTTCGATACCAAGGGCCCGTAAGGTAAAGCGCACAAAGGCCGTCTTTCCTGCCCCCAGATCGCCTTTCAAAAGCACAACATCGCCGCGTTTGAGCAGCGGAGCAAAACGCGCCGCAAGGTCCGCTGTCGCGTCGATATCGGATAGAGAAAAAACGAAGGGGTTTTGCGCCATTCGCCTTACGCCCCCGCCGCCTGTCCGATGGATGTCTGGCCGACCGACGCCTTGCGCGGGAGAAAACAGCTGACGCGCGTGCCGTCTTTGGGATCGCTGAAAATCTCGACACGCCCGCCATGAAGCTCGACAAAGCTTTTGACGAGGCTCAGGCCAAGCCCCGCGCCGGACTGGCGCAAATGCATATTGGCCTTTTCAAACTTGCCGAACACGCGCTCGCGATCATCGTCAGGAATCCCGACACCCGTATCCAGCACGCTGATCACGATCCACGGTTCCTGCGCCCACGCGGCCAACGCGATACTGCCACCCGCCGGGGTGTATTTGATGGCATTGCTAATCAGGTTGAAAAGGATTTGCTTCATCCGGTGTTCATCGACTTCGAAGGCGCCAATGTCGGAAGGACAGTCGATCAGGACGTCGATCATCTGCTGCCTTGCCCACGCGGCAGTCATCAGCTTGGCTTCGTTGAGCAAGCTGGCGACGCTGACTTCATGCGGATCAATCGTCATGCGGCCCGCTTCGATGGTTGCCAGATCCAGAACGTCGTTAATCAGGCGCGTCAGCTTCTCGCTCTCCGCACGGATCGTGTTCGTATAGTCAAGCTGCCGCTCGTTAAGCTTGCCGAAATATTGCTCGGCCAGAATGTCGGCAAAACCGCTAATCGTGTTCAGCGGCGTGCGCAATTGATAGGACACATTCGCCACAAAGTCGGACTTGAGCCGGTCCGCCGTCGCAAGGGCCGCATTGCTGGCCCGCAAAGCCTGCTCCACCCGCACCGAATCCGTGATGTTCAAAAAGCTGTTGAGCACCGAACCATCGGGCAGCGGCACGGTTTGATAGTCGATGACGGTGTGATCCGTGCATTCAATGCGGCCCGTTCGTGGCTTACGATCCAGCGCATAACCAACCATTTCAGCCTTATAGGAAGCCCAGACCTCCTTGGGCACCGAGATCAGGTCCCGCGCCGTTTCGATAAAGTCGGACACATGCGGCTCGGTCTGTAAAAAGGCACCCTCGACCTTCCAAATCTTCGCCAAGGCCGGATTGAACAAACGCAATTTGCCGTCGGGCCCAAAAACCGCGATGCCTTCGGCCAGATTGTCCAGCGTTTCACGCTGCACCGCCATCAAGGTGTTGTAAGATGTCTCAAGCGCGAGCTGGTCCGTCACGTTTTCATGCACAAACATAAGGCCGCCCAACGGATGCGGCGCAGTCAGGACGCGCAGGCTGGTGCCATCAGGCAGATACATCACATCTTCCATCGGCTCCAACAGCGAGGTGAACAGGGCCAGACGCTCTTTTTTGTATTTACGGAAATCGGCCTGTTCGGGGATTTTGCGACGCGTGCGCAAATCTTCCAAAATCTCGCCAAAGGTCGGCTTGCTATCAAGCACGGCATCAGGGATTTCCCATAACCGCTGATAGGCACGATTGTAAAACTCAAGGCGCGTGTCCGCGCCGTAAACGCAAATCGCCGCCCCCAGATGCTCCATCACCTCATGGTGCGAGACAAGGTGACGCTTTAACTCGGCTTCGGTGTCTTCCTCGTTCGTCACATCCAGCGCAAAACCCAAAAGGCGAACGGCGTCGCCGTCCTTGGGAAAAGCGTCGTCCGGCAAAGGCAGTTCCGTCACTTCCATCAAACAGCGGCGGCCATGCACAACGACATGATCGCGGCCTGTTTGCGACGTGCCGGTCGCCAAGACCTGCCCTGCCAGCACCTTGCCGCTTTTCGATGTTGCGTCCATCAGCTCGATCTGGTTGTCCAGTGCCGCCTGCGGCGTTGTGTCCAACGCTTTGACATAGGCGGCATTGCACAAAACAATTTTAAGATCGGCATCGCGGCCCCAGATAGGAAAAGGCAACGCGTCGAAAGCCGTCGGTGTCAAAGGCAAAACTTTCGTACAGGATGAACCATGTTGCCCATGCGCCGGGGCCTCATCCCATTTCGCCGTTGTTTCTTTGGCAGCGGCCACTTCCTCGGCCATCGTTGGGGGAACAGCTGAAGCCGCAGCCTTCGGGACGGCATGGTGGTCCGACGCCCCCTGATCGATAAACCACAGCATATCGACATGGGGGCCTTCGTTACCGATCCGCAAACGACAGCCCGACACATGAACGGCCTTGCCGTCCTTGCTGCCGTGAACTTGCTGGACAAAGGCTTCGCCCGTCAGCTGGAGTTTGCGGAACGCTTCCAGAAGATCGGCTCCCTCTTTGACGACGCCGATCAGGTCGTCAAGATGCGTGATCCGCGCCACGCCGAAACGGGCCGCAACACCATATTCCTCACGCAAAATGCCCTGCGGCGTGAAAAGGCAATAGCCGCCCGGAATGGCGTGCAGCATCGACTGGAACCGGTCGGCGATAAAACGGACCTGGCGGAAATGATGCTCCTGCCTTGCATTCTTGCGCCACAACAAGCCATAGGCGACGACGAGCGCCATCGCCAGAAGGCTGGACGTCACCGCCAGCAAAACGGGCCATGCCAGACCAATCCCTGCGCCGGCAACGACGACAAAGACCAGAAGAGCCAACAGCCCAGCCACCAGAGGTGCTTTTGTAAGGTATTGTTTGAGCATAAACCAACAAAGCAAGAGAGAATCACGCTTGATTTTTAAGCTATCTCCCGCCTAAAGGAAACCGCTTTTAACCGCTTTTTAAACCTTTGCGCAAACGGATCATACCGCTCTCGACACGGGCGCGTCAGCGGTGCGCTCGATCTTGTCGAACAGCGAGGCCACGACACGGATCGCCATACGATGCGGGCTGGACAAGGTCACCTTATAGCCATCGCGCTTGATCAGGCCACTTTGCTCATAGGGAGCCAGGGCCTCCATCGCATCACCAAGGACGGCCAGCGAGAAATTATGGGCACGGCAAACCGTCTCCAGATTAACACTCATCTGGCACATCAAGGACTCGATGATCACCCCACGCAGCCGGTCTTCACCGGACAAATGACAGGCCCGCGCGACAGCAAAGCCATTTTGGCTGATCTTCTCCTCATAAGCCTCTGTCTGGCGGGCGTTTTGATAGTAAGCGGAAGGCGTACGCCCGATGCTACTGGCCCCGAGCCCCAGCATGGTCGTTGCGCTATCATCCGTGTAGCCCTGAAAATTCCGGCGTAACGTGCCGTTCTTTGCCGCAAGATCAAGCGGATCATCGGGCAAAGCAAAGTGATCCATACCGGTTTCCGCATAGCCAGCCGAAACCAGCACGCGCCGCACCGCTGCCTCCATCGCCAAACAGGCATGGGGACCGGGCAGAATATATTGTTCCAGAATCTTTTGATGCTTTTTGACCTGCGGCACATGGG
>JAQUHK010000170.1 GCA_028683655.1 Alphaproteobacteria bacterium | reverse complement strand
GGTCTACTGCGAACGACAGTGCCATCTTCGAGTGTCACCTCTATGGAGCGCGAGTCTAGTCGCTCAATGGACCCCACCCAGCCGGCGATGATCAGAGTGGGGATACTCGAGCCGGACACATTCGCCCACGCTAAGACCGCCCAGCGCCCGTCTGTCGGATGCAGCGCCATGACGAATCGGCATGACTTAGTTCCTCGAGCCGATCCGTCTGTGGGAATGACCCAGACGTCCGTAGGATACACAGATGCGCACGCTTTTACCGTATTGTCATGGACGAGTGCAGCTTTCACGTCTTCATACTCTTGCATAGGGTCCGCCTTTTCTCTTCTTGGGTGGACGGATTCGTCCACCTTCTTCTACGACGCCAAGGCTCGGAACCGTCTTGTCGAACTCGGCAGGCTCGTCTGACGCTGTGTCTGTGAGACGCACCAGATGGCCAGGATTGCAGAGCGCTCTCCAGATCATACTGTTCTCGTCGAACATATTTGGATCAACAAGATGATGATATTTGGGCGGGACGTATCGCTTGAGCTCCGTCGCGCGGTTGTCGACGAGTATCTGCCGCATCTCTTCATCTTCGCCATCACTGTCCTGGTCAGAGATGTTGTTCTCGGCGAGATACTCTTCCACAGTTCTACAGTATCTGTTTGCATCTTCCAACGAGTTGTTCGGGATGAGATGCACCAAGTTCATCAGTGCGTTGAGCGGCAGAAGCATTCTGCGGCAGTCACCATCGCCAAGAATGAGTTCGTACTCCCTCACATGGACACCGGCAATGGTGATCAACGCAACTTCTAGATCACAGACCGAGAACACGTCGTCTGCAGAGTTCTTCCGTTGCGGTACGAGAAGATCCATAGCGATGTCATTCTTGAGCTCAGCATCGCCTTGTGGAAAGAGTGTCCGCACAGACATCGCATCGCGTGTCTCGTGCTGCCAGACGTGTCTGCCTTTGTCGGAATACTGCGCAAACCCACCAATGACTGCGGTGGCGACTTTTTTCTTGTCTTCTGGCTTCTTCTTGAGAATACGCAATTTTGGCCGAGATGTCATCCCGAACTCTTGCGGCACCGGGGCCAAAGACTCGAGTACAATCGCAGGGGTCCGGGTGTCATGTACCGTGACAGAGATGAATTCTTCATCCACAGACGGTCGTTCGCCTGGAGCCTTGTTGGACAGAATCGCTTTCTGTTTCTTTTCAAAGGTCTTCTGTTCTAGAGAGCCTTTGACACCGAGAGAGAACACAGCCACCGGCGATCGCTGTGCGTACTTGCGAATCGTGTTGTGGTGGACGTTCACGGCCCAGCCGAGTGTCAGCATCGGAGCGCCACGCCGAACTGCCAGCCCGACAAGGGCGAACAACGCCGCAGACATCTGATCATGTTCGGGAGTGCCCTCGTACGTGATGTCCATTCCGGCTCGAAGCGCTCGCATGATCGCGGCCACATTAGTCGGCGGAAGCGGGGCGACAGAAGTGAATTCGATGTTAGCGCGTTCGAGTCGTCGTGACTCGGGGCGCAGATCAGTCAGCGGTGGATTGATTCGCTCTCGTGAACTCTGCGATACAAAGAATTGATGGATCTCGTTGATAAGCTCAGTGTCAGGCTCGAGCCAGCCGTACTCATTGATGAATCGGACAACAGTTCGTCCCGTTGACTTGAGAATCTGTTGCACGACGTATGTCGGATACTTCAACTCGAGAAGAACAACACCGATCACCGCAACGCCATACTGTCGCTTCTGGCCTCGCACAATGCATCTGCCGATTACGTAATCTGCAAAGGCACTTGCTGTTGCTACCGTGTTCTCAACTTGAAGCAGAAGAGACGAGTCTGTGACAGTAGCTGATTCGAGGTACTGCCCGATCTCTTGTTTGAAGTCTTTGAGATGCGAGATCTGTTCGTGCTCGTGTTTCGACACAAGCGGGACCGGGGTGGCATGAATAACACCATCCTTGAAAGCTTCAAGAATGGCGCGTTTCATTGGTAGTTCGTCAGGTATTTTGGATGAGGAGAACTGCTTATGAATGGGCGAGACATTACTTGCTTTGTCTACGTTTCCCGTATCGGTATCTGCGTCGGCCATACGGTAATGGTATCACCGGAAGAATTTCTTTGGTACTTAACTACTGATCGTCATCTTCATCTTCGTCGACGTATTCGGCGTAGTCTGCGTCATCCGCCCCCGCTGCGAAGTCCGGGAAGCCATACTCTACATCGCCTTCAATGACATTTTCATCTTCTGGCTCAGGGTCGGGCGTCTCGATGAATTGCTTGAGTGAAGCGCCAAGACGGTCGAGCCGTGTTCTGACGATCTTCGCTGGATCCAAGTGCTCGGGCGTCTCTTCATCTTCGCCGGCGCCAGCGTTCTTACCAGCGATTGTGACGTCAATGTTGTCTGCGAAGCCCGACTTGTCGAGAACGATCTTGGCGGCCTGCAGTCTCGTCATATCATTAGGCGAGTTGACCATGACATCATAGACGGTGTCCAGCGCTCGGCCAGACATCGACACGAGTTTACGAGCGTTCGCGGCCATGAGGTTACGCAGCTCGTTGTCGTCTGCAAGCACCGAGCCACCGTGGAGTTCACAGAAGTCGCTTGCACCCGCCGCTAGTCTACGGCACTGGCTGACAGCTTCACGCTTCTCGTTGGACTCGACGTGCAGACACCGGCGCTTGGGCAGAATGCCCGGCTCCATGAGAAGCTCTTGACCCTGATGCAGCAACGACATCCCGCCACCATACTGTCGTGAGAACTCTTCATCAACAGATGTCAATGCAAGCTTCTGGTTGAACCTCGCCTCGATGTCGCCATCATCAGTGAGACCGCGTGTTTCAGTTTCTTTGTCACCGGAGCGCACAGATTTCACAAGCTCAGCGCGACGGCTGTCAATAGTCTGTTCGACGTTCTCTCGTTCGAGAATGACCATGAATTGCTTGTACGACTCATAGTCGTTGAGAGTGACATCGCTGCCGAAGTACAGATCAACTGCATACGAGCTGTTTTCGATCATACGCGCATGGAACCCCGCGGTCCCAGCAGCGTGGAAGGCGACGACTTCCTCGTGAACGGTGTGCGGAACGAGCGGCTTGCCCACCCAGATGGACTCTGGACCACCACCAAGAACGAGTCGGGCGAACTCCCCGATGCGCTTGATCTTGGTCTTCATACGCCGGGTGTCGGTCTTCAGCTTCACTGCGACTGGATTATCGAAGTCGCGGGCAAGCGCTGCGGCCACGTCTTCCGGGGCATAGTACTGCAGATGCAGCATCGCACCGAGCATGACGCCAGGCTGCTGATGGCAGATGGTCAGCCATTGACGGAATGTCGGGCGACGACGAATGATTCTGCGACGCGGCAGTGTTGTCTCGTGGTCGGTACCCAGACCCATCATTGTCCGTGACTTGGGAATCTCAGCGGTGCCCGTTGACGCGCTGTCCCCATGGCCGGTATCGATGCCGTCGCTTGTGTACGCGTTCGCATCTTCCCGTTCGAGCTCATCGCGAT
>JAQUHK010000048.1 GCA_028683655.1 Alphaproteobacteria bacterium | reverse complement strand
GGTTAAGCTGTGTATGGGGTGGCGTGATAAAGCGAAGCAGTGCCTTTTGTTGCTTGCTGTCAGCCAAGGCTGGATAATGGCCTACACCTTCAACGTGAAACACCTGTATTCCTTTTGCAATGCTTTGCATCTTTTCAATAAGAGGCTTCGTCAAGACGCCGGACTCTGTGCCATGAAACAGTAATGTTGGCACCTTCATCTGCTCAAAGGAGTGCCAGTCGTTATAGTTTTCGCCCTTGGTTGCATCTTTGCGCAAATTCACGGAGATACTGGGGTCGTATATGGGCTCATAACCACCAGTTGTTTGGCGGAAGTCGTACGCAGCTCTTGCTCGTCTTTGGTCGTCGGATAACGGGCCGACGGCTTGAGAGCAGGCGACACGCCAGTTCGCGAATTCTTCTTGTGTTTTAAAGTGGTGTGTTGCCTCGACCCAGTCGGCAAGCATTTTTGTCATCTCGATAGGGACTTCTGGTGCGACATCAACTGCTACAAAATGTTTGATCGGCACGCCTTGTTTTGCGGCACATTGGAAACCCACAAGCCCTCCTAGGGATATGCCGATCCAGTCTATGCTTTTTAGTTCCAACGACCGTATTAAATAGCTGCAATCTTCTGCATAAAAGGCTGGATCGTATCGTGACGGATCTTTGCTCCAATCGCTTTCACCGTGTCCGACCAGATCAACTTTGATAACGCGCCG
Source organism: Alphaproteobacteria bacterium (assembly GCA_028683655.1). Taxonomy (GTDB): domain Bacteria; phylum Pseudomonadota; class Alphaproteobacteria; order UBA9219; family UBA9219; genus UBA8914. The sequence goes on along the minus strand of JAQUHK010000048.1, from coordinate 14,358 downwards.
ATTATGGTTTGTAAGAAACTCGGAAACCTCATCAAAGGTGTGGCGCGTTTGTAAAACGCCATGAACGCAAAATACTGGGCACAGGTCATTTGGATTCCCTAAATCGTCATAAGCGAGAGAATACCCTTGGGGGAGTGTAATGCGTTTGGACATTTTGTTGTTCCGTTGATGCAACCCCGAATAAAAAAAGGGGGCCTGAAAAAACAGGCCCCCTTTCGCGAACCGTGAGCAAAGGCTTATTCGCCCTTGGCAGTGTTCTTCAGCTTCGAGAGCGCGCGAACCTTGACGCGGACGGAAGCGGGCTTTGCTTCGGCCTTCATCATTTCGCCCGTCGCGGGGTTGCGGATCAGTGTGCCAGCCTTACGGGCAGGAACCTTACGCAACGAGATCTTCAAAACGCCCGGCAGCGTGAACTCGCCGACGCCCTTGGGATGAATGGAGCCCATCATCGTGTTGACGAGCGTATCGAACATGCCGCTGGCGACCTTGCGGGGAACATCGTTCTGTTCGGCGATCAAACCGATCAGAGCGGACTTGGTCAGCGTTTCCTTGACAGGACGAACTGTCGTTGTGGTTTTGCTGGTGGTTGCTTTCTTGGCCATAGGAATCTCCTCAGGTTGAACTTCATGCTGAAAGGGAAATGTGGAATCACGTCAGCATCCCTATCTTGTTAGCCTCACATTTACGCCTATGCAATCGGGTTTCTTTCAAAAACGCCTGAAAAACGCTTTTTTTTAGCGGCTGTGCCCGTTAACCATAACCAGTACCCGAAGAGTAATTTTGTGGGCGTAACGAGGTTTTGACGTGTGGAATACAATAATATGAACTCCATACCATAATATATATCACCCTAAATCAATATTAAAACAAGTATAAGAGGATGGCTTCCAATCACCATTTATCTTTATCTTGCAGGGAGGATTATCGATGTCTTTGATGACGTGGGACGACAGTTATAGCGTGGGCGTGCCGTCCATTGACGACCAGCATAAGAAGCTGATGGGCATGATCAACGAGTTGCATGAAGGTATTCTGGCCAAGAACAGCCGCGAGGTCATGGGCCCGATTCTCGAGAGCCTGATTCTCTATACGGTCGAGCATTTCGACTATGAGGAAAAGATTTTTGCGACGACCGGTTATGCCGATACGCAGGCCCACATGGCCGAGCATGCCAAGCTGAAACAACGCGCTATCGACATTCACGAACGCTTTAAGGCAAGCGTGACAGGCGCGCTGTCCTTGGAGGTGCTGAACTTTCTGCGTGACTGGCTGATGAATCACATCAACGGCACCGACAAGAAATACAGTTCCCATATGCTGGCCAACAATGTGACGTAGGCGACTATCTCTGCGCGGGCCTTGTGCGCGAAGCTTGATGGTGTCGCTCAAACTATTCCTTGCAGGAAGGACGTTTCGGCTTTAGGGTTACTTTGCCTCCCGCAAGGTTTGTCCTCCGGCAAACTTTTCTCCCTTCCTTTTTCTATCTGCGAGGAACGTCATGCATATACCTGATGGCTCTTTGTCTGAGCCTGTCAATCTTACCTGCGCCTTGGGCTCCGTTGTGGCTTTGGGCTATGCCCTGTTTAAAACGCGCGGCGCGCGCGCCGCATCCTTGCCAATGGTGGCTCTGGTTGCTTCCTTTATCTTTGCCGCGCAAATGCTCAACTTCCCCATCGGGGGCGGCACGAGCGGCCACTTTCTGGGCGGCGTTCTGGCGGCGGCCCTTCTGGGGCCGTGGGCGGGCATGATGGCTTTGGCTCTCGTGCTGGCCGTTCAGGGCTTTTTCTTTGCCGATGGCGGGATTTCGGCCCTCGGCGCGAATGTCCTGAATATGGGCGTTGTTGGCGTGGCTTTGTCCTCTGTTGCGATGGTCAAGCTGCGCGCCTTCTGTCCGGCGGGCAAAGGCGGGTTCTTGGCTTCTGTGGCCGCAACCAGCGTACTGAGCGTTATGGCGGCCTCGGCGGTTTGTGCCGTTGAATTGGCCTTCTCCGGAGCTTCGACTCTGGGCGTTGTCTTCCCCGCGATGGTGGGAACGCACGCGCTGATCGGTTTGGGCGAAGCGGCGATCACGGTGGCGGCTCTGGCGGCTGTCGCGGTGGTCCAACCACAAATCCTGCCCTGTTGGTCGGGCGTCGGAGCCTCGGCCTCGTCGATCTCGTCAAAGACTTTTGGCGCGGCGAGTTTGGCTGTCGCTGTCGTGCTGGCGGTTGCCGTTAGCCCCTTTGCCTCCGCTTTCCCCGATGGGCTTGAAAAGGTTGCTCAGGATAAAGGCTTTGAAGAGCTGGCCTCGCAAGCCGCCCAAGTCTGGACGGGAAGCCCGTTTGCGGATTATCAGGCCTTGTTCGGCAACGAAGCTTTGGCGACATCGGCGGCGGGCCTGATCGGGACGCTTTTGGTGTTCGCCCTCGGTTTTGCCCTGAGCCGCGTCGCCAGAGCTTCGGTTCGCTAATTCTTCGTTTCTTCTTCTCTGGCTAAGTCAAGAAGTGCCTTGGCCAGTTTGTCCCTTGCCGCGAGAGCCTCGTCTTTGAAAGAAGACGGGGCTTCGTGCGTAAAGACAGTAAAGCTGCCTTTGGGGGTCAGGTAAAAGATGGTGGCGACCATGACGGCTTTTCCTTCCGCCTCTGATTTTGGCGTGCAGCTGGCTTCGGCCAGACGCAGGTGCAGACCGCCAACAGTCTTTTCCTTGCCAACTTCGGCTTTGAAGGCACCGTTGCATTGCTTTTTAAGCCCCTGCATGTGCAGCCCTACCATATCAGAGAGCGTCTTGTCCTGTGGCACCAGACGCTCACGAATGCCCGCCATCAGGTTGCCAGTGCGCCATATATAATCGGCGGGGCGTTCTTTTTCGGGGATGTGGTCGGTGGACAGGGGGCGGATGTCGGTAAAGCCCGCCGTGATCAAAAGAGCCTTGAGCAATTCCGGCATCAACTTTTCGGCCTGTGCGATCTTTTCATCGCGTGTGTTTGCCTTGTCCTCAAGGCAGGTTTGAAGTCCCTTCATCAATGGTGCCATCGGCGGCAGCTCGAACCCCATCGCGTGATCGTTGGCACTGACCGACAGGCTTTGAGCAGCGGTCAGTTTCTTGCGGAAGGAAGGGTTCGTTCCCATCTGGAGCAAAAGCGTTTCCTCATCTAGGGCCTCGGCGCGGTTCTTGCGTCCGTCGGCTTTGTCGAGAGACAGAAGAAGATCATACTTGCCGCCTGGCCTGAAATGGCCCTGCGGGATTGTGAGTCCGATATTCATTTGATTCTTGGATGACAGGGCAACGGTCAGCTTGCGACCGTCCTGGTAAGGATAATCGGCCAGACAAAAATAAAACGAGCCGTCCCGTTGATAAACAGGCCGAATAGAAGGGCTAGCAGGGGCTTGTGCCGCCGGAGCTGCCGTGCTGTCGTGCTTTTCTTTGGTTTTGCCCGTCGCCAGAGCCGGGGACGAGGCGGCGGCTGTGCAAATCAAGACTGTCAAAAGGCATTGGGCATATTTGGTCATGGAACGGGTTTTCCTTATTCTTTTTCCTTCTTTGGACAAGTTTCTAGCATATTTCGATGTCCGTGGGGAGGATTTTAGGCTTTATAAGGGGGCTTTAGCCGATTAAACTGCCGGAAGATAGAAAAAAACAAGCGAAGGTCGTATGACAAAGAAATTGAAAATGGCGGATATTGCCGAGGCTCTGGGTGGCCAATTGGGCGGCGACGGTTCTTTCGAGGTTGAGCGGGTCGCTCACCCCGCCGATATCAGGGGGCCAAAGGATCTGGTCCTTGCGACGGATAAGGCCTTGCTGCCCCTGCTTGAGGGCAGCATTGTCGAGGCCGTGATCGTCAGCGAAGGGGCGCAGGTGCCTTCGTCGATCAAAGCCTATGTCGAGGTTGGACGCTCACGCGTAGCCCTGTCAAAACTGACGAAGCTGTTCGAGGAGCCAGTTGCTGTGCCCAAGGGCATTCACCCGACCGTGATCATCGAGGAGGGGGCCTATGTCGCGCCCGATGTGACCATCGGTGCCTTTAGCTATATCGGGGCGGGCGCAGAGATCGGCGTCAGCACGATCATCCATCCGCAAGTTTATGTCGGGCCAAAGGCTGTGATCGGTGCAGGCAGTCTGATTTATGCGGGCGTGCGCATCGGGGCTCGTGTCAAGATCGGCGCACGGGCTATCATCCATTTCAACGCCAGCATTGGTGCGGACGGCTTCAGCTTTGTCACCCCGCAAATGAGCAGCGTTGAAACGGCGAAGGAAACGGGCAGTGTCGGCGCGGCCAGCAATCTTGAGCTTCTACGCATCGCCTCGCTTGGCGCGGTCGAGATCGGCGAGGATGTCGAGATCGGCGCGAATACCTCCATTGATCGCGGCACGATCATCTCCACTCGTATCGGCAACGGCACCAAGATCGACAATCAGGTCCAGATCGGCCACAACGTCGTCGTTGGTGAGAACTGCATGTTGTGTGGGCGCGTCGGCATCGCGGGCAGCGCGGTCGTCGGCAACCGCGTCGTTCTGGGCGGAGCCGTCGGTGTGGCAGATCATGTGCGCATCGGTGATGACAGCGTCGCGATGGGGATGAGCGGCATCGCGGGCAACATTGCTCCCCGCAGTCTCGTTGGCGGCGTTCCGGCCAAGCCGCGCGCCAAGATGATCGAGGACATGCGCAAACTGAACCGCGTTACCCAACTGACTGAAAAACTCGAAGTCCTAACCAAACGGATCGAGGCGTTAGAGGGGGAAGGCTGATTTTCGCTTTCCGGTTTATTTGTACACACAGGCGGGTGACGTGGGGCTTGCGGCAGCTCAAAACGAACTCGCTGGTATGTGCTATCGGGGGCATGGAACGAAAAAGTCGTTGAAACAAGCTTTCAAATGGATTTCATTGGCTTATGATGGGCGGGGACAGTGCGGAGAGGAAGAGCAGAGAGAAATCGAAGCCGCTTATCAGGTAATTGCTAGCGACTATTCCTCTCTGGCTTTTTCAAGAAATCATCGCCCGAAAGGCTACCGCACGATCCGTCATTTAGCTCTTGTTGGATAGGAAGGTTTCAAAGTTCCATGCCCCCCCCAGAACCCTATCTGTTGCCGGAGACGATGTCAGCTGGATCGAAAGTTCTTTTGCATGTTTGTTGTGCGCCGTGCAGTTGTTCCATTCTTGATGGCATGTTGGCCTCGAGCCTCAAGCCGACTGTTTTCTTTTACAATCCGAACATCCACCCGCGCGAGGAATATGAAAAGCGCAAGGCCGAGATCGTTGCCTTTGCGGCCAAACGGTCGATCCCTTTCATCGATGTGGATTATGATACGGACAACTGGTTCGCGCGGATCAAGGGATTAGAGAAGGAGCCGGAGCGCGGCAAACGATGTTCGGCCTGTTTCGGCCTACGCCTTGAACGTACGGCTCTTTATGCCCATGAAAACGGCTTTCCCTTTATTGCGACGAGCCTGACAATCTCGCGCCACAAAAGGCAGGATCAGGTTCATGAGGCAGGCTTCGCCGCCGTCTTTCGCTATGAGGATGTCACTTTCTGGGATTACAACTGGCGACAAAAAGGCGGTGTGGATCGTGGTGCCGTGTTGGCGCGGACTGAAGGTTTCTATCGCCAGAACTATTGTGGCTGCACCTTTTCGATACGCATGAAAGAAGAGGACAGCCAGGCATAAAAAAGACGGCGAATGCCGTCTTTTTTATCTTATTCGTGGATCATGCTGCCGTTGGGCATCATGTCGTCTGATGGCGGGGTGCCATGCGCCGCCTTGTATTTCTTGCGCTCGCATTCAGCTTCTTTGGTGCCGTTACAGAATTGGAGCATAAACCCCTTACAAACAAGGTTCTTTGACTCCTGATATTTCTTGAAAAAGCCGCAATTGGCGATGTTTTCACAGCTCATTGTTTCCCCTTTCTTCTTTGAATGTGCGCCAAATGGCGTGCCGGACAGAATGCCAGAAAGGCCTTAAGTATTGATAAAAGACGGAAATAGTCCAAGAAAACAAAGAAAGAGCCTCTTTTCTTGCACAATGGCTTTCCTTCTGTCATAAGCACGCCATAAGGGTTTACCTGTCGGAGTTGGGGCGTTGTTCGAGGATTTGGGGGTTTTTGTCCGAGGCGTGGTTTTGGGCGTTATGGTCGCCGCGCCGGTGGGGCCCGTCGGGTTGCTTTGCATCCGGCGGACGATCCAGAAAGGACTGACCCTCGGGTTTGCGACAGGCTTTGGGGCGGCTTTTGCCGATGCTTTTTTCAGTGCGGTGGCGGCGTTTGGCGTCTCGTCGATTACGGATGTGATCGAGACGTATAAAGATGTGTTGCATGTCGGCGGTGGGCTTCTTTTGCTGTTAATCGCGTGGCACACATGGCATGACGCGCCATTACCTGCGAACGAAGCCGAGGTCGAGCAAAGGCTGATCGTCAGGGCACACCTCAAGTTAAGGGGGGTGGTCAAGGCGATGGCGACAAGCTTTCTGGTGACGATCAGTAACCCTGCGACGCTGTTCGGCGTGCTTGCCGTTGTGGCGACGCTGAGCGGACTTAAAGGGCGCAGTGAAGCCGGAGCGATGATCGCGGGCATCTTCACGGGCTCGACTTTGTGGTGGTTTATGCTAAGCGGCGGCGTCGCAATGTTGCGCAGCCGCTTTACGGAACGGCGCGTGATGACACTTAATCGCGCAACATCGGTTGCCCTGTCCGGCATCGCGATCTGGGCGTTGACGGTTGGAGGCCTCAGGCTTCTCTGGACATGATTTGAGAGAACAAGAAAAGACAAACGGGAAAGAACAAAACTATGGAACTTCGGAATATTGCCATCATTGCTCACGTTGACCACGGTAAAACGACTTTGGTTGACTCTCTTCTGCGCCAGTCCGGCCTGTTTCGCGAGAACCAGCAGGTTGCCGAACGCGCGATGGACAACAACGACTTGGAGCGCGAACGCGGCATCACCATTTTGGCCAAGTGTACCTCGATTGAATGGAAGGGCACGCGCATCAACATCGTTGACACCCCGGGACATGCCGACTTCGGCGGCGAGGTGGAGCGTATTCTCTCTATGGTCGATGGCGTCGTCCTTCTGGTCGATGCGGCAGAAGGCCCCTTGCCACAGACCAAGTTTGTGGTGTCGAAGGCTTTGGCGATTGGCCTGAAGCCCATGGTCGTCATCAACAAGGTGGACCGTCCCGACGCGCGCGTGAACGAAGTGCATGACGAAGTGTTCGACCTCTTCGCCGCTTTGGATGCGACGGACGACCAGCTGGATTTCCCGACGCTCTTCGCTTCGGGCCGTCAGGGCTGGGCTGTGGAGAAGATGGAGCAGGTGCCGAACGAAGAGAAAGACCTCACGCCGCTTTTCGACTTGGTCCTAAGGCATGTCGCACCGCCTCAGGTTGACGTCGAGGCTCCCTTCACGATGCTGGCCACAATCCTTGAAGCCAACCCCTATCTTGGGCGCATTCTTACGGGCCGCATTCAGTCGGGCCGCGTCAAGTCGAACATGGCGATCAAGGCCTTGCGTAACGATGGCTCACTGATCGAGCAGGGACGTGTGACCAAGATCCTCGCCTTCCGTGGCCTTGAGCGCGTGCCAGTTGAAGAAGCTGAAGCTGGCGACATCGTGGCTCTGGCGGGCCTGAGCAAGGCGACCGTGGCCGATACGCTGGCAGACATGGTCGTGACAGAAGCTCTGCATGCTCGCCCGATTGATCCGCCGACGATTGCGATGACCTTCTCGGTCAACGACTCGCCGTTGGCCGGAACGGAAGGTGACAAGGTCACCAGCCGTATGATCCGCGACCGTCTGATGCGCGAGATCGAATGCAACGTCGCCATTCGCATCAAGGAAACGGACCAAAAAGACAGCTTTGAAGTTGCCGGTCGCGGCGAATTGCAGCTGGGCATCCTGATCGAAACCATGCGCCGCGAAGGTTTTGAGCTGACGATCAGCCGCCCGCGCGTTCTGTTCAAGATGGACGAAAGCGGCGCACGTCTGGAGCCGATCGAGGAAGTCCAGATTGATGTGGACGAACAGTTCTCCGGTACCGTCGTCAGTAAAATGTCCGAGCGCAAGGCCGAGCTGACCGACATGCGTCCGTCCGGCGGCGATAAAGTGCGCCTGACCTTCCTCGCTCCGTCACGCGGCCTGATTGGTTATCACGGCGAGTTCCTCTCCGATACGCGCGGCACGGGCATGATGAACCGTATCTTCAACAGCTATGCGCCTTACAAGGGAGCCATTCAGTCCCGCCGTACGGGCGTGCTGGTCTCCAATGGCAAGGGCGATGCCGTTGCCTATGCCATGTGGAAGCTGCAAGATCGCGGACCGATGATCATCGTTCCGGGTGCCAAGGTCTATGAAGGCATGATTATCGGCGAGCACAGCAAGGAAAACGATCTGGACGTGAACGTACTGGAAGGCAAGAAGCTGACCAACGTCCGCGCCTCGGGCAAGGACGATGCCATTCGCCTAACCCCGCCGCTTCAGCTGACGCTCGAAAAAGCTATCGCCTATATCGACGATGACGAGCTGGTCGAAGTCACTCCCGAATCCATCCGTCTGCGCAAACGCTACCTCGATCCCAACCTGCGCAAGCGCATGGCGAAGAAGTCGGAAGATTAAGAGAAGAGAGCCTATAGCATTTTGTATTTGGCATTTAGGGGGGCTTCAGGTGTAAATCATGAGCGATCCTGTCGAGACACATAATGCTATTGCTCAGGCCTATGCGACGGCGTTTGGGGAGCCGTCGGCGCATATTGGTCTTTTCGTGAGAGCATTACATGTGGGGGCTTCGGTTCTTGATTTGGGGTGCGGGCCGGGTGTGGATGCGGCCTATCTTACACAGCAAGGCTTTCAGGTTCACGGTGTCGATGCTGCGCTGAAGATGATCGAGCTTGCCCAGAAGCGTGCGCCGCTGGCCTCTTTTGAATCCGCCGATATGCGAACAGCCGATTACGGGAAGGAAAAATATGACGGTATCGTCGCTTCCTTTTCCCTTAACTTTCTTCCCAAACGGGATATTGAGCCTCTATGGGCAAAACTGGTACAGGCTCTTAAGCCGTCTGGCTTTCTCTTTCTTTGTTTGCAAAGTGGCTATGCCCAAGAAATAGAGTTGCCGGAGCCATTTGATCCGAAACTGACGTTATTCGTGAATGTCTTCTCGAAAGGGGAAGTCTTGTCTCTTTGTGACAAGTACAGCCTCCTCATCCGCGAGCAAAAGGAAACAGCACCCGATGGAAAGTCCGGTGAGCTGGATTTCTCAAAGTATATGGCTTTAATCCAAAAGGCATGAAAGGCCTTGAAGCGTAACGATTAGAAAAAAAAGAAGGGCGGGTTTCCCCGCCCTTCTTTTTTTATTGGATGCCTCCTGCACCCTAACCGCTTACAGCACCTTCACGCGGACATAGGAGCCGGGGGCGTCCTCGATCACATTCGCGTTTTTGGCGGGGTCGCGGGCGGGGACTTGTTCGCCAGCATATTGATCCAGCCACTTGATCCATTCCGGCCACCATGAGCCTTCATGCTTCGTCGCGCCTTTCAACCATTCATCAGGATTGGCGGGGCAACGCTCGACATTGTTGGTCCAATAGCCATATTTCTTCTTGGCGGGCGGATTGACAACGCCCGCGATATGGCCAGAGCCGGAGAGGCAGAACGTCACAGGCCCGCTATAGGTCTGGGTCGAGGTGTACGTTGACCGCCACAAAGTGATGTGATCCTCAATCGTGGACAGGCAGAAAGCGGGCACGGTGACCTTGCGCAGGTCAATCGGCACGCCTTTCATCTCAAGCTTGTTCGGCTTGATCAGGTTGTTCTGCATATACATGTTGCGCAGGTAATAGCTCTGCATCGCCGCCGGAAGGTTCGTAGAGTCCGAGTTCCATGTCAGCAGATCGAATGGGAACGGTTCCTTGCCCTTGAGATAGTTATTCACGACGAACGACCAGATCAGATCGTTGGCGCGGAGCATCGAAAAGGTCGTCGCCATCGCCGTGCCGGGCAGATAGCCCTGTGGCTTCATCATCGACTCGATCATCTGGACCTGATCTTCGTCGATAAAGACGCCGATATCGCCCGGGTTTTCAAAGTCGATCAGCGTGACGAGATAGGTCGTGCTGCCGATCTCAGGCATATCTGCGGGCTTCTTGTCGCCAAGCGCAGCCATCCATCCCATCATACAGGCCAGCAAGGTCCCGCCGATGCAATAGCCGATGCAGTTGATCTTTTTCTCGCCGGTGATCTTGGCGACTTCTGTTGCGGCGGCAACGGGGCCCATCATCATGTAATCGTCAAAGCCATAATTGGCATGACGCCCGTCGGGATTGACCCACGAGATACAGAAGACGGTGTGGCCTTGCTCGACCATATAGCGGATGAACGAGTTTTCGGGCTTAAGGTCGAGGACATAGAACTTGTTGATCCATGGCGGCGTGATCATGATCGGCGTCTTGTGAACCGTCTCGGTCAGCGGTGCATACTGGATCAGCTGGATCAGCTCGTTTTGGAAGACGACCTTGCCTTTGGTGATCGCGATATTCTCGCCGAACTTAAAGGCCGAGTGATCGCTCATGGAAATAAGGAGCTGGCCGTGCCCTTTCTCCATGTCTGAAAGGATATGCTCAAACCCCTCAAGCAGGTTTTCGCCATGCGTTTCCAGCGTGGTGCGCAGCACTTCGGGATTGGTCATCCAAAAGTTGGTCGGGGCCAGCGCGTCGATGGCTTGGTTGGTGAAGAAGGTGATCTTGTGCGCCATCTTCGGGTCGATCCCGTCAAGATGCGTGATCATGCTTTGCGCCCAGCGGGCCATCAGTAAATAGGATTGCTTAATAAAGTCGAAGACCCAGACTTCCTGCCATGACGGGTCCTTGAACCGTTTGTCATGCGGGTCGGTGGGGATGACCGTTTCCATCTTCTGGCCCGATGAGGCGGCGACGGCGGACTTCATCAGCTTGACATAGTCTTGCCAGAACGCGATCTGCGAGTCGATGAGGCGTTCGGGGTTAGAGAGAACCTTGCCCGTGAACTCCATGAGCATTTGATTCATGTGCGAGGGATCGCGTGACGGCATCTTGGCCATCATGTCCTTGTTGCGCTGCATGTACTCGTTCATCACCTTTTGGCTGCGTGCCGCGATGCTCATGATCTTGGTCGTTAGAACTGTGAAATCAGGCGGCGCAACGCTGGGCAGGAAGGGCGAGGCGGACAAGGGGCTTGTCGGTGTTTTTGTTTGTTCGGTCATGGTGCTTTTCATTGTGAGAGGGGGAATGGAAGGCGGCGTTTTTTCTGCGGAAACGGGTGGAGCAGGTGGCGGCACGGCGTGGGGCACAGGCTGCGCCTCGATCACCGCTGGCGGCGGCGGGGGAGGCGGCATCATAGCCGGAGGTTGGGGGGGATTTCTTGGAATGATCGCCTTGGGCACGTTGGTTGCTTGGGGAAGCTCTGCGGTTAGTTTGGCTGTGCTTGTTGCCGCTGTGGTCTGCGCATGGGCGGCCAGAAGTGATGACCTGGAGTCCTTTTGATCAGCCATCCGCTTCATTTGCGTTTCCATAAGGAGGCGCAAACGCTCCAAAGCCTCGCTTGTTGAAGCAGGCTGCGACGTTGTGTCTGTCGATGAAGGCTGCGTTGCTCTCGCAGTGTCTTGGCTGGGCTTCGAGATAACGTCGAGCGGCGCAACGACAGGCGCGTTGCCGTCATTGGCGACGGCCAGTGAAAAAGACGCCATCCGGGCGTGAATCCGTTCCTTTTTTCTGGCTTTGTTCTTTTTCATGAGTGCTGCTATGATCGGAAAGCTTGGAAGCGAAGAGACGGCAGAGGATGCCTGAAGAGGATTCGTTCATAACATGATTTGCAACCTGAAATCAGCCTTAAAGTTCAGAGCCGCCCCACTTTTCGTGATGTGTGTTTTTTTGGCTGCCTGCGCGGATATGCGCGGACCGCAATGGCTGACGGGCGAGCCGGACGAAAGCGTTTTAAACGCGCCCCGCGTTGTCGGCAAACCAAGCGGCGCGACCGTGAAAACATGGCCCAATCTGGCCGATGTCCCCAAAGAAAAACCTGTCTTCTCAACGCTGAAGGACAGGCAGGAAGAGCTTGTTGATCTCAATTCCGACAAGTTGAAAGCCCAAGCCGATATGGAACGGATTCGTAATGTTCAACTTGAGGAACGAACGCGTGAAGACGACAGCACGACCCAGATGCTTTTGTCTTCCCCCGAAACGTCACCTTAAGGAATGAACCCTATGAAACCTTTTAACGTAGCGATTGCCGGTCTTGGCACCGTCGGCGGTGGAGCTGTGGCTCTTCTGCAAAAGAATGCGGCTTTGATTGAAAAGCGGGCCCAGCGACCCGTCCGCATTGTCGCCCTCAGTGCGCGGGATAAAACCAAGGACAGGGGCCTCGACTTGTCGGGCATTGCCTGGGTAGACGATCCGTGCGCCCTCGCGCAGCGCGAAGATGTGGATGTGGTGTGCGAGCTGATTGGCGGCACCGATGGCAAGGCGGCAGAGCTTTGCACCGCGACGCTCACCGCTGGCAAAGCCCTTGTCACCGCGAACAAAGCCTTGCTGGCGGCGCGGGGCGGCGCGCTTGCCGCGCTGGCGCAAAAGCATGGTGGTGCCCTGATGTTCGAAGCGGCGGTCGCGGGCGGCATTCCGGCCATCAAGGTGGTGCGCGAGTCGCTGGCGGGCAACAGTTTGTCTTGCGTGCAGGGCATCTTGAATGGCACCTGCAATTACATCCTCACCCGCATGGAAGCCGAGGGGCTCGACTTCGAGCCTGTGCTGCGCGATGCGCAAAAGCTGGGCTATGCCGAGGCCGATCCATCGGCGGATATAGACGGGCACGATACCGCGCACAAGCTGGCGGTTTTGTCCGCGCTGGCGTTCGGTTGCCCGCCCGAGGCCTCGCGCCCCGTCGTGGAAGGAATCCGCCGCCTGACTCAAGCCGATATTCGCTATGCCCGCGAACTCGGGTTTCGCATCAAGCTTCTGGGCGTGGCCCGTTATGACGTCGCGCAGGGGCTGGAGCAGTGGGTTGCTCCTTGCCTTGTGCCGGTGGAGGCCGCGCTGGCCAAAGTCGATGGTGTGCTTAATGCCGTCCAGTTGGAGGGCGATGCCGTAGGGCCGCTGGCCTTGATCGGGCGCGGGGCAGGGGCGATGGCGACCGCCAGCTCGGTTGTCGGCGATCTTGTTGATCTGGCGCGGGGAATCAGACCCCAGCCGTGGGGACAGGCGGTCGATGGCCTCTCGGCCCTGCCGCCCAAGGATGAAACCGCCGAAGGGGCGAGCTGGTATATAAGGCTTCAGGTGGCTGATAAGGTTGGTGTTTTGGCCGATATCGCCTCGATCTTGAGGGATCGGGCGATCTCGATTGCCACGATCCTTCAGCGGGGTGAGGCCGCCCCAGAGGGTGGGGTGGTCCCTGTCATTATTGTGACACATCATGCGCCTAAAGCTGCTATAACCGAGGCCGTGGCCGGATTGGCGGCCCTACCGGATAGTGGCGAAAGGCCGCTTTGTTTACGGATTGAAGGATAAAAAAAGGGGAACTCGAAATGCATCAAGACGCTTATATGGACCGTAATCTGGCTTTGGAACTGGCGCGTGTGTCGGAAGCGGCAGCTTTGTATTGCGCCCCGATGGTCGGACGCGGTGATGAAAAAGCGGCGGATCAGGCGGCAGTCAACGGCATGCGCCGTGCGCTGAACGCGCTGGATATCGACGGCACGGTCGTGATCGGCGAAGGCGAGCGCGACGAAGCCCCGATGCTTTACATTGGCGAGAAAGTCGGCTTGGGTGCCGGTGTGAAAGTGGATATTGCGCTCGATCCTTTGGAAGGCACAACCATTTGCGCCAAGGGCGGCTATAACGCGCTGGCCGTCGTCGCGATGGCTCAGGCTGGCGGCTTTTTGCATGCGCCTGACGTTTACATGGACAAAATCGCGGTTGGCGGCGGCCTGCCCGATGGCATCGTCGATCTCGATGCACCGATCGAAGAAAACCTGAAGAATCTCGCCAAAGCCAAGGGCGCGGAGCTGTCCGAGCTGCGCGTTTGTATCCTTGAGCGTCCGCGCCACGAAGAATTGATTGCCAAGGTCCGCGCAAGCGGCGCGCGTATCATGCTGATTGGCGATGGCGACGTGTCGGGCGTGATTGCAACCTCCGAGCCGACGAGCGATCTCGATCTTTACATCGGCACAGGCGGTGCGCCGGAAGGCGTGCTGGCGGCGGCAGCGTTGCAGTGCATTGGCGGCCAGATGCAGGGCCGTCTGGTCTTCCGCAACGACGCGGAAAAAGAACGCGCCGCGCGCGCGGGCATCACGGACCTCAACAAGAAATATGAACTGAATGAACTGGCCCACGGCGACATCATGTTTGCGGCCACAGGCGTGACGGA
>JAQUHK010000169.1 GCA_028683655.1 Alphaproteobacteria bacterium | reverse complement strand
CGAGGACCCTACGCGCGAAGCTGGCATCGAATGAACAGCCGGACTGGGGAGCGTGCTGTAGCGAATCGCAAAACCGCCCTCGCCGCTGCCCAGAATTTTGGGTTGACCTTGCGCCTGCTGGTCATACTCGTCGATGGGAGTCCATGTCGAGGCCTCACTCAGCCCCGCTTCATGATCGTTGGGTTCGGAAGGATCGGACGAAGCGGCTATCCGCGACGGGGCCACAGGATACGCAAGAGGCCGCGACGGCGTGTCCGCCGTCCCTGTCTTTTCTTGCGCCTTACTGTCGTTGGCCACCGGGGCCGCTTGCTGGGCCTCTTGAGTTTTTTTGACCGCCTGTGTGGTAAACGCGTCGATGCTGACCCACTCGCCCTGCGCCGCGAACGAGTCCGAAATCTGGGCTTGAGCCATCGGGGCAAAAAGGGACACAATAAGCAAAACGACGGGCACGGACAAGGCACCAGCCTTACCGCACAGCCCTCTTCGACGCCCAATCCGGCCTCGATTACGCATCTCTGCTCCCTCTTTTACCATTTACCATAATCTTAAAACATCAAGACTAATAAATACTAAATGGTTTGCTGCCATGCCGGGGCGTTTACGAAAGCTTATTACTGGGCGAGAGCCTGTTTCTGTTTGAAAAAGGCCTTTACGGTTGCGATATTTTCATTGTTAAACCCAATAAAATTAGATAATAATCACCCATCTCGTTCCTACTTTTGTGTGAGGGTGTGTCTTGTCGTCGTTTGATTTTTCGTCTTCGGGCGGTGGTGAACAGGTTGAAGCCGTTGTTAAATGGTTTAATCTTTCGAAGGGTTTTGGTTTCGTTGCGCCAGCGGACAATTCGCCTGACGCTTTCATGCATGTCTCGGTCCTGACTCGCGCAGGCTTACAACAAATCGCCGAGGGCACCAAGCTGCTCGTTGAAATCGGCAATGGCCCCAAAGGTCGCCAAATTCTCCAAATCATCTCCGTTCTTGGTCAAGCCGCCCTTCCGGCGCAAAGCAGCGCACCGCGCGGCATGCCGCCCTCAGGCCCGACCGAAGAAATGACCGGCGTCGTCAAGTGGTACAAGCCCGAAAAGGGCTTTGGCTTCGTAGCCCCCGACGATGGCGGCAAGGATATCTTCATCCACAAAAGCATCATCGCGCGCCTTGGCCTCTCTTCCATGGAAACGGGCCAGAAGGTCAAGATGAGCGTCCACACAGCCTCCAAGGGTCGTGAGGCAGTTTCAATCGACCTGATCGACTAATCGCTTGCACGCTAGCAAAAATAAAAAGAGGGGCCTCGGCCCCTCTTTTTTTGCTCGGTCTCTTATCTCAACGGGTTGATGAAATGACTCACGAGTCGCGCCATCTTCGTCATTGCGAGCGACCGCCCTGTCCTCCGAAGCCTTGGCGTAGGAGGAAGGGAGCGCGGCAAATCGTCATCACGAGGAGCGCGATAGCGCGACGTGGTGATCCAGTCCTGCTGCTTGAAACTTGGGGACTGGATCGCCGCGTCCCCCGCATCAAGTACGTGGTCCTCGCAACGACGTGGCGGGTGTTTAAATCGGGCCGCTGGTAAACTACCCCTCGTCCTCTTGCCCCTTGATCTTGGCGGCGAGGGAGGCAGCGAGGAACTTGTCGATGTCACCGTTCAGCACGTCTTGCGTCTGGCTTGTCTCCACACCCGTGCGGGCGTCCTTGACCATCTGATAGGGCTGCAAAACGTAAGAGCGAATCTGGTGGCCCCATGCGATGTCGGTTTTACCGGCCTCGATCACGGCGGCGGCATCCTCGCGCTTTTTCAGCTCCATCTCATAGATTTTTGCCTTGAGCATTTCCATCGCCTTGGCGCGGTTCTTGTGCTGGGAGCGTTCCTGCTGGCACGCCACGACAATGCCCGTCGGGATATGCGTGAAACGCACGGCGCTGTCGGTCTTGTTAATATGCTGCCCGCCCGCGCCGGACGCACGGAACGTGTCGACCTTCAAATCCTTGTCCAGAACCTCGACCTCAATCGTGTCATCGACCACGGGGGTCACGGCAACGCTAGAGAAACTGGTGTGACGGCGAGCGTTGGAATCATAGGGGCTGATGCGCACCAAACGATGCACGCCGCATTCGGTCTTGAGCCAGCCATAAGCATTGCGCCCGCTGATCTCGATGGTGGTGGATTTGATCCCCGCCTCGTCACCGCGCGATTCATCCAGCAAATGCACTTTGTAGCCATGCCGCTCGGCCCAGCGCATATACATGCGAAGCAGCATCTCGGCCCAGTCCTGCGCCTCGGTGCCACCTGCGCCCGCATTGACTTCAAGATAGCAATCATTGCCGTCGGCCTCGCCGGACAGAAGGCTTTCAAGCTCCCTTTGCGCCGCCGTGGCTTGCAGGGCGAAAAGGCTGGTCTCGGCCTCGGCCACCAGCTCCTGATCGCCCTCGGCTTCCGCCATTTCCAAAAGCTCCGCCCCGTCGCGCAGACCGCCTTCGATCTCGCGGTACGCGGCAACGTCGCTTTCCAGCTTTGTTTTCTCTTTCATCAGGGCTTGCGCCCGCTTGGGATCGTCCCACAGCTGGGGATCCTCGGAAAGGCTGACTAATTCATCAAGTCGGCGTACGGCTTGATCATAGTCAAAGATGCCTCCTTAGCAGGGCGAGCGACTTTTCCGTCGCGGCGACTGCTGATTGTACTTCTGCGCGCATAGCTGAAAACTCCTTTAAACGAGCCGCCTTTCTACAGCGAGGCAGCACCGGAAAGCAAGGGATTATGGTTTTAGCGGGGCCGAAAACCCAAATCCTTGGGCATATCGATGGGGAGGCTGATCTGGCCACCACGAGCAGGCTTGCGCCCCTTCCCTGTTTTTTCCGCTGGCGGACGCTCTAGCTGATAGCCCGTATCAATCAGACTAAACAAAGTCGGCCTCTGCATTTCTTTGAGGGCACTCTCGACCGCCTCGTCAGGAAAACGAATGCGCCGCTCGGGATGGAGCAGATACTCGGCTTGCACAAGCGTAACAAGGAAAGATATTTTCCTCTCCTCGGCACTGGCCTTTTTCGCATTGTCATCGAAAAAATTCATGCTGAGCCTCGAAAACGGTATAGCAACGCCCGAAGGACTTTTCTGAGTCCCATCACAATTAAACGAAAACCCGAAGCCACGGCCATAATAACGATGAACCGTCAAATCCGTCGCCGCCGCCACAAATGGCGCGATCCAAAGCATTTGGGGGGTGTCTTCCCTTTTCGCGCAAAGCTGTTCGGCTCGCGTTAATTCAGCGATAAAGTCGTTTGGCTGGTGGGGGTCACGAATGAAACGGTTTTGGGAGCGGTTATAAATTTCGGCCATCACCGCAAGGTTAAAGGCTCTGACCGCTTTCACCGCAAAAAGCTTAAGGGTCTGCGCCTGCGCGGGGGCACTAGCCTCTCCGCTGCGGAAAAACTTTTCCAACTCGCGTTGTCTTGAGCTTTTCGCGACCGGCTGCTCCACGGCATCCTCTCACAATCAAGATATAACGGTTTCAATATAACCCGATCCTGCCGCAACTAATAACGGAAAGTGGGGGCCTTTCTCCCCTCCCCTAGCTCTAAAAAGAAGGGCAAAAG
>JAQUHK010000168.1 GCA_028683655.1 Alphaproteobacteria bacterium | reverse complement strand
GCACAATTGACGGAAACGAAGTTGGCCTGCGCCCGGCGGCTCTTGCGATGCAGAAAGCGCGCCATAACCTCCTTGCCCGTTCCCGACTCGCCCGTGATCAGTACCGACGCATCGCTTGGTGCAATCCGTCCTGCCATTTGCAAGACGGGTGCCATCGCAGGGTCTTGGGCGATAAAGGTCGTGTCTTCCTCGGCAACGGCCTGTAAAACGGCGGCGATCAGCTCGGCATCAGGGGGGAGGGGCACATATTCCTTGGCCCCCGCACGGATGGCGCGGACCGCAGCACCCGCATCGGTTCCGATACCACAGGCAACAACTGGCACGCTGATCCGCTCGTTCCTTAGGCTTTCGATCAAGCGGCCAATCTCAAGCTCGACATCACACATGACAAGATCAGAGCCCTTGCCGCCACGCAAAGCCGATAAGGCGCCGTCAATGCTTTCGATATGGGCAACCTTCGCCCCGCGCTGGGCCGCAAGCTGGCCCGCCGTGGCAATATGTCCCTGTAGGAAACCGACGATTAAAAGCCTCATGCTCTTCTTCCTTCTGCGCCTTCGCTCAAGCGATTAATTCCGCTCGGCCTTGATGATTTCCGTCATGGTGATGCCCAGACGGTCTTCAACCACGACGACCTCGCCACGGGCAACAAGACGGTTGTTGACATATATATCGATCGCTTCGCCAACTTTGCGGTCCAGTTCGATGACCGCACCGCGACCGAGTTTCAGAAGGCTGCTTACCGGCATCGTCGCCTTGCCAAGCACAGCAGCGACTTCAACAGGAATGCCATAAAAAGCCTCAAGATCGTTAATGGTGGCCGTCGCGCCATCGCGGGTTGTTTCACCGCCCGAGGCCTCGAGTTCGGACAGGGTCAGGCTTTCATCCGTCATGATTGTTCTCCAGATACGGGTACAGGTTGGTCAACAGGGGGAGGGGATTCCGGTTGTGTGTCCGCTGCGGTCACGTTAGTCGATAGATCAAGGTTAGGCGTTGCCGCTTCAACGATCCTGTCTATCTCTTGCCAAACTTTTCTGAGGTCGCGTTCAATACCGCCATCGGCCCATTCAATACGGCAATCTGACTCGCCAATATCAGGATCACCCAATATCACAAGCTTGCCCGCGTAGGCGGCCTGTTTTGCCATGGCGTTAATGCGTGTGCTCATCTCGTCAAAACGGCCTTCATTAACGCGAAAGACAAGGCGCGGTTCACGCGACATTTCGGCAATAACTTTGGCAACCAGAGCGTCGATTTCATCCACGCCGTGCTGGGCCACATAGCTTGGCAAGATTTTGCGCGCAATAACAAGAGCAACAGCTTGCATCTGCTCAAGCTGCTCCTGCCAGACGGCTTGTCCTTCCTGAATGACAGAACCAATCTTGGCGTCAAGGCGTGTGAGTAAATCGGCTACCTTTTTCGCTTGCGCCTCTTGTTCTGCTGCCTTGCCTGCCGTCACGCCCTCGTTGTAGGCCTGCTGCTTGGTTTCATCCAGCTGTTCCTGAGTATAGGTCGGCTTCGGCTTTTCTTTTTCATCGTTGAACTTATTGCAGCCGTTATCAAACGAAAGATCGAAAAGGAACTTTCGCGCTTGTTCTGTTGTTGTCATGTTCGGACGTGTATCCATACCTCGTGAGCCTTGTGATTAGTAGACCAGTTCGTCTTCGCCATTCTCCTTGGCAATCGTAATCTCGCCCTTGGCGGCGAGGTCCTTGGCGGCGTTGACAATGCTGGCCTGCGCCTCTTCAACATCGCGCAAGCGCGTGGGGCCAAGTGCGGCAATGTCTTCTTTGACGAGCTTTCCGGCGCGCTCGGACATGTTCGAGAAGAAAAGGTCCTTAAGCCCGTCCGAGGCACCCTTGAGAGCGATCGGCAGCTTCGCCTTATCCACGACACGCATAATGGATTGGATGGCTTTGTTGTCGAGTTTTTGCAAGTCCTCAAACGTGAACATCAAGCTCTTGATCTTCTCCGCCGAGTCACGGTTGCGTTCTTCAAGGGCAGAAATGAACTTAGCCTCGCTTGCGCGATCAAGGCTGTTGAAAATCTCGGCCATCGTTTCGTGAGGGTCGCGACGGTTGGTGCGGGCCAGATTGCTCATGAACTCGTTTCGAAGGGTCCGTTCGATATCGTCAAGGACATCCTTCTGCACCGACTCCATGCGCAGCATACGCATAATCACTTCCATCGAGAAGCTCTCGGGAAGCTGCGAGAGCACGCGGGCGGCGTGATCCGGCTTGATTTTCGAGACGACAACGGCAACCGTCTGCGGATATTCGTTTTTCAGAAAGTTGGCGAGAACAATCTCGTTCACGTTAGCAAGCTTGTCCCACATCGTGCGACCAGCCGGACCGCGAATATCTTCCATGATGGTGTCGACGCGGTTTTTATCCAGCACCTTCATTAAAAGGCGTTCGGTTGATTCCAGCGTACCGACAAGAGATCCCGTAGAGGACATCTGTTCCACAAACTCGACGAATAACTTTTCGACAAGATTGGAACTGACATTCCCCAAATTGGCCATCACTTGCGAAAGCTCTTTAATCTCTTCGTCATTCATGTGCGAAAAGACGCGTGACGCGTACTCCTCGCCCAATGACAGGATCAAAATAGCCGCCTTTTCCGCACCGGAAAGGCTCCGCACATCTTCTCTTACACGAACGCCAGCCATGCTTGCCTTTCCTTACCGGCTTTCCTGATAAATCCAGTTGCGCAAGATCGACACAGCCTCTTCGGGATGCTTGTCAACGATCTCGCCCACCTTGCGCAGGGAGGAAGCCTTGACGCGCCCTTCGACGCGCGAAATATCAATCATTTTCTCTATTTCATTATCGTCATTATCGGCCTGTATTTCACTGCTAAACGCGCCTTGAGACATGGGGGGCGGCAGTTGCGCCGTCTGTGACATCCCGCCTGTAGCCCCGGCGATCCGTTGTTGCATCTCGCCGGTCGCGTCGGCTGTTTCAAAGATGCGGCGGATGATCGGGCGCACGACCAGCAGCACCACCATCAAGCCGATGAAAGCGAGCAGAAGCGTTTGAGCGATCCGCACCAAATCCATTTTGGGCATCCCCATGAACATGTCAGAGGCCGCAGCATCAGCCATGACATTATCCGCCTGTTGAAAGGGCATATTGACCACTTCAATGGTGTCGCCACGATTAACATCGAAGTTGACGGCTGATTTGACCAGTGACTTGATTTTGTCCAGTTCTTCCTGACTGCGCGGTTCATAGCTTTTGGCACTGCCTTCGGCGACTTTGGTTGTACCGTCCACAACAACGGCGACGGAAAGCCTTTTGACCTGACCTGTTTCGCGCACTTGGCTTCGCACCGTTTTGTTGATTTCATAATTGATGGTTTCCTCGGTGCGGGCACTTTGGTTCCCGTTGGCACCGCTACCAGAAGCCTGCCCCCCAGGCATGTTATTGGTTATGCTGACCGAACCGCCGCCATCTGAAGCCTTCGCATCTTCGCTTGATGATTGTTGCGAGCGCACAACCTGGCTTTCCGGATCAAAGATTTCTGAGTTTGTTGTGACGCGGTCAAAGTCAAGGTCAGCCGAAACCTGAGCCCGCACTTTTCCATAGCCAAGCGTTTGG
>JAQUHK010000047.1 GCA_028683655.1 Alphaproteobacteria bacterium | reverse complement strand
TTAGACCGTCGGCTGAAAACGAGCGCGTGGAATCTAAAAGCGCGTCGGAGACATCCGAAGCCGCCATGGATTTGAGGGCAGAGGTTCCATCGGTCAGGGCACTGTTGACGGCAAAGGTGGTCCGGCTTGTGCCGACGAAAAAGCTAGAGGCCAGCTCCCCCGCACCCGTCGTGGCATTGTTATAAGCCGAAGCGAATGATCCAAGGCCGGAAGTTGCCGTTGTGACAGTGTCGGTAAAAGCGCGCACGATCTCATCAAGTTGATCGCGCAGTTTCTGGATGACGCTGGTAGCCTGATCCGTGCTGACCGATGCGGTCCCGCTATAGGAATGAATCTGGACCTCAAGCGAGCCACCCGTCAGCGAATCTTCAAGCGCGACGGAAGGGTGCGCCGCGTCGGTAACGTGGTCGCCGTTAAACGACAACACGGCCATGCTTGTTGCATTGAGAAGAACGGTGCCATCATCTGTTGTTATATCAATGGACCCGTCGGCATTTGCCGTCGTGTTGACGGCAATGATGGAGGACAGGTTTGTGACGGTGGTCGCTCTGGTTGCCTCAAGCGCCGTCGTGTCGTTGCCTAAAGCTTGTTCGGAAACGATTGTCGCATTCAATGTCTGTATTTGAGAAAGATAAGTATTGGCATCGGTCAATGAGGCAGAAATGTTTGTCGCCGTGACGCTTGTCGAGGTGTCGGCGCGAAAGTCGATGAGCGCTTGCAGCTTACCACCCGTTAGCGCGCTGTTAAGCGAGAGCGACGTGTTAGAAGAATTGGTAACGATTGTGCCGTTATAGGAAAAGTCCCTGACCGTCGCCCCATCGACAAGTTGGTACCCGCTGTCCGAGTAAAGCGCGATTTGACCGTTTGGCCGCTCCATAACCGTGACATCCATGAGCGCCGCGATTTTTAAAACGATTTGGTCGCGCTGGTCTTTCTGATCGCCGGAAGAGAAGCCCGAGTTTTCGGCTTGCGCGATCTTGATGTTGAAATCCTGAACTTGCTGAAGGTAGCTGTTGAGGTCCGCAATCGTGCTCGTGATGTCGTTTGCGCATTGCCGGTCCAGCGACTCAACTTCACCGGCTAGACGCTGTACTTCGTCACAGAGTGCTTCGGCATCGCTGACAACCTGTCTTTGATTGATCTGGCTTTCCGGTGTGGCGGACAGCGTATTCCATGAATTGATAAAGTCAGCCACAACCGAAGAAATAGCAGGGTTGTCGGAGCTGCTTGTCCCCCAAATATCCATGACTTGTTGTAGATAGTTGTCTTGTGTGGCGCGGTACGAAGCATCGGATGTTGCCGAAGAAAGCGTCGTGAAAAGAGCCGCATTTTCAGAGCGCGAAAAACCGGACACCAGAACGCCGCCGCCAATCGTGCCCAGACTGGCTGAGGTCGTATTGATTTTCTTTGTGGTATAGCCTTCCGACGACGCGTTCGAGATGTTGCTCGCGGTTTGCTCAAGCTGAAGCGACGTCGTTCGGATTCCCGAAAGAGAGATGTTAAGGGCGGCGGCTAGCGTCATGGTGCCATTTCCTTATGGGACGAGCTGTTACCGAATGATGTTGATGGCTTCTTCCATCATGCTGTTTGATGTGGTGATGGTTTTCGCGTTGGCGGAATAAACCTGCTGCGCCGTGATCATCTTCGTAAACTCGTCGGCAATATCGACGTTCGACCCCTCCAAGGCATAGGAGGAAATCGTTCCCGCGCCGTTTGTGCCAGCGATGCTGTAACGTGCCGAGCCAGAGGTCAGGGTTTGTGAAAAGGCCCCGCCCGTGACACGTTGAAGCTGGCTTTCAGCGAAGAACTGCACAACGGGGATCTGTGCGATAATACGTGTGCGCCCGTTGTCATAGTTCAGCGAAACAAAACCGTTATCGTCGATAGACAGGCTTTGAAAAGAACCGCGAGGAATACCGTTTTGGTCCAGCGTGCTGACCGACAAAGAGGTATCCGCAAACTGTGTCACGCCCGTTGATGTGTCATAGGCTCCAAAATCAATTGTGAGCGTCTCGGTTCCTGCGCCTTCATAATCAAGGTCAAGGGAAATCTGGGCGGCCCCCGTTGCCGAGGCGATCACGCTCCAAAGCGGCGGCACGGCACCACTGGCCCCGATGCTATCGATTGTACCGGCATTGGTCGTGTCATTGAAGGTGAACGGAATGGTTGCCGTATAGTCGGAATAAACGGGTGGTGTCGCGCCATCTGACACCGCATCTGGCACGGCGATGGTCAGCTCCCATTCATTGACATCTGTTTTTTCCCACGTAAAAGTCATGTCGTGGGCACCACCCAGGGAGTCATAAATCTCTATCGTTGATGGAGAGGAGGTGAAAGCCAAAGCGGCGGTTGATGGCAAGTTTGCGGCATATTCGACCGTTGATGTCGCGACCGGGTTATCCAAAAGCTGCGAGAGCTGAATCGGGTCCGCAGAGGAGGTATCGACCACGCCATTCTCATCGACGGTATAACCGGTCAGATAATAACCGCTTCCGTTGACCAGATAGCCGTCTTCGTTGAGGTCGAAGTCGCCTGCGCGGGTGAAATAGGTTGTGCCGCCGAAAGTTGTGGTGCCATCTGCGCCTACGACGGCGGGCCTGACAGGGAAATAGCCAGACCCTGATATGGCCAATGCCGTAGCGTTAGAGTCGGCGACAAGATTGCCTTGCTTGCTGTTGGTGTAATACGGGGTGGCCCGCACGCCACCTGGGTCGTTGCTGACGGAGCTGGACTGGGTCACCAGCGATTCAAACTTGGTTGTCACGCCTTTGTAGCCCGTCGTTTGGGCGTTGGCCAGATTGTCGGAAATGTTACCGATAGCGGCGGACTGGGCGGCAAGGCCGCCAACGGCGACGGTCATGGCTGCGTAAAGAGACATAAAACACCTCGATTGATAAAGACGTTAGCCCGAAAGGAGCGAGCGTGGGAACCCGAACCGATAGAAGCAAGGGGTGTGCCAAAGTGTGGTTCTTGTTGTTTTTCAGAAGGGTAGGTTGGAAATCGGGCCCGCGTTCAACGGGAGAATTCCGGCAAGAGTTACCGCGCGATGGGCGGGGTAGGCAAAAAAAGCAGCGGCAAGGGATCAGCATGAAAAGAGAAGGGATTGACAACAAAACGAGAACTAAAGTAGAACATATTATCTCGTTTTGTTCTCTTTTGAGGAAGGCTCGGCATGTTGACGCGCAAACAAAAGGACCTTCTGTACCTTATCCGTGATCGTTTGGTGGCCGAAGGCGTGCCGCCCTCGTTTGACGAGATGAAGACGGCACTGGGATTGCGGTCGAAATCTGGTATTCACCGCCTGATCACGGGACTGGAGGAACGGGGGTTTGTGCGTCGCTTGCCGCATCGCGCCCGTGCGCTTGAAGTTTTGCGCCTACCCGACGATGCTCCCGACCAGGCTGTGCCGACGCTCAAGACCAAGGTTCGCGATACGGTGCGCAAGGTAGCCGATACGGTAGTGGAGCCTCTGACCTTGCCGCTGTATGGCCGGATTGCTGCCGGGACGCCGATTGAAGCGATCAGTGATGTGCAGCGCAGTATGGCCGTTCCTCCATCGTTGATTTCAACAGCCAAGGGTGGAATTTCGGGCGAGCATTATGTGCTGGAAGTTGCGGGTGATTCGATGATCGAGGCGGGGATCATGGATGGCGATCACGTCATTATTCGTCGCGCCGATACCGCTGAAAACGGGGCGATTATTGTTGCCTTGGTGGATGACCAGGAAGCGACTTTGAAATATCTGGAACGGCGAAAAGGCGGCATTGCCCTTGTCCCTGCTAATCCAGCCTATGAAACGCGTCTTTTCCCGGCGAACCGTGTGAAGGTGCAAGGCAAGCTGGTGGGGCTTGTTCGCAAATACTGAATCTATGGCACAGACCATGGTCGCTGACCTTGTTTCTGTCGCACGGTGTCAACGATCATGCGTCCATCGTCAAAGGTCAGGCTGTGGGCCCCTTTCTCTTTCAATGAGGCTTTGTCGATCACGAGAGAAGCCGTGCAGCCTGTTAAGTCATCATAAGAAACGATCACATCCGCGACGGGACAGAAGGGTGCGACAGGTTCGGCAGCTTTTTTGTCCGGAGGCAGGACAAAGGCGATGGTTTTTTCCTCTTTTTCATACAGACACATCGTTTCATCGCAGCTTAGCTCTGGCAGATTTTCGGGTAAGGCACGGGGCGTGAAATAGCGCACGTCAGGCTGGCGCAGTCGTTGTCGCCACTGGGCTGTGACGAAGTTTTCCTTGCGCTTGCCGAAAACGGCCATGGTGCCGTCTTCCAGTTGCACGGCCCAGACGGGCGCGTCATCGGCGATAAAGACCGATGGTGTCGTCGTGAAAAGAGGGTAACAGCATCCGGCCAAGATCGGCAAAAGCCCAAGATACCGCCATGAGCGTCGCCACAAACACAGCCAAAGCCCGCCGCCGATCAAAAGCCCGAAGGCTAGCGTGGGCATGGCTGGCATGGGGATTGTGGCATAGGGCCAAGCTGCAACAGTTTCCGCCAGTTTGATAAGAAGGGCGACGCCCCATCCTGCGGCTTTGATAAAAGGCGCGGCGAGTCCGAGCGGCAGGGTGATATAGATCAAGAGCAGGCACGGCATGATCCACAGCGTGGTCAGCGGGATGCCGATCATGTTGGCCGCAACGCCGTAAAAATTGAAGGTCTGGAAGTGGAAAATGGTAAAAGGCGTCGTTGCCGCCGTCGCGATGAGGGAAGTCAGGATAATGTCCTTAAGGGCATGGCCTGCTTTGGTGACCCAGCGCGGCAGGTCGAGGCTCAAACCTTCGCGAATCGTCTCATCCAGCTTTTTCTCATAGGCGGCAACCATCGCGAGCACGGCGGCAAAGGACATCTGGAAACTGGCCCCCATGGTGGCACTGGGAGCCACCAGCATGATTGCGGCGGCGGCCAGCGCGACAAGGCGCAGGCTCATGGCCTTGCGGTCGGTCATCACGGCGAAAAAGACGATCCCTGTCATCAGGGCAGAGCGTACGGTCGGCGGATCGGCACCGACCAGCAAGGTATAGGCTGTCGTAGCAACAATCGCCCCAAAAGCTGCGATTTTCTTGATCGGGAAACGCAAAGTAATCCACGGGATTAAGGCTAGAAGAAAGCGTAGCGGCAGATAGACCAACAGAGCCATCATGCTGACATGCACACCGGAGATGGACAGAAGGTGCGACAGTCCCGAGGCACGCATCGCGTCCATCACCGGTCTGCCTATGCCGGTTTGCGAGCCTGAGAGTAGGGCTGCTGTCATCGCCTGTTGCGGATCGGGAAGAAGCGCAGTTGTTTCAAGGATCAGGCGACGGCGCATCGGATCAAAAAAGCTTCCAAGGCTCAGGGGGCGGCCTGATACGGGGTCTTTGTTTTTTACAACGAGCGGTTCGACATAGGAAATACCGGTCCCGCCCAGTTGCTTGAAAAACGCTTGCCTGCGGAAATCATAGCCATCCGGCATCGCAGCGTCATTCGGCGGCCAAAGTGGCCCCCACAGATGCAGTCGGCTTCCGGCTGGCGGCACGTCCTTGAACGGGATTTTTGTTTTGATCCGCAGCCGCAGGGGTCTTTGGTCTTTGGGCAACTCATGTGTCCAGATGTGGGCCAGCGTCAGCCGCGCCCCGTCGGCCAAAGGTTCGGCTCGCTCCAGTGTGCCAAAGAGCGCGACAGGCGCATAAGAAGTTTTGAGCATGGGGGCTTGCGCTAAGCCTGTCTCGATTTGGGCGGCGTTAAAGCCCAGCGAAAGGGCTAAGAAACTTGCAAGGACCAGTGGCGCATAGGGCCTGTGCCGCTGGAGGATAAAAAGGGCAAAAAGCAAGGGAGAGAAGGCGAGCAGGACGCGCGGCGGTTCCATCGGCAAGGCGAAATAAAGGGCAAGCCCCAGCATCAGCAATATCGGCAACCAAAGGGGCCACCGCTCACGGTCGTCCAAAAAAGCGGTTAAAAGAAATGAAGCAGGGTTCATATGCTGGATTCACAAGCTGGGTTCACAAGGGCTGGCTTTGACGATAGGATGCCGCTTCGTCTCCTTCTTAGTAACATATCTTGTGTGGTTGTCATCATGTCTGTTGTTGTTCGCTTTGCGCCATCGCCTACGGGTTATCTTCATATTGGAGGGGCCAGAACAGCCCTATTTAACTGGCTCTATGCCAAGCATATGGGGGGCAAGTTCCTAATGCGGGTCGAGGATACCGACCGTGAACGCTCGACACCGGAATCCGTGCAAACGATTTTGGATGGCCTGACATGGCTGGGTTTTGACTGGGACAACAACGATCCCTCGATCAATAACGGCAAGCCCTATTACTCCCA
Source organism: Alphaproteobacteria bacterium (assembly GCA_028683655.1). Taxonomy (GTDB): domain Bacteria; phylum Pseudomonadota; class Alphaproteobacteria; order UBA9219; family UBA9219; genus UBA8914. Next base: position 8,894 of record JAQUHK010000047.1, on the reverse strand, counting down.
GTTCGATATGTGTGCTCGCCATGTCGAAGTTGCGCGGCAAATGTTGGCCAATGGCACGGCTTATTACTGCTATGCCTCGCCGCAGGAGCTGGAAGCCATGCGGGCCGAGCAAAAAACCAAGGGATTGCCTCAGCGTTATGATGGTCGCTGGCGCGACCGCCCCGCCAGTGATGCGCCAGAGGGCGTCAAGCCCGTGATCCGTCTGAAGGCCCCGCAAGAGGGTGAAACCATCGTCAATGATCTGGTGATGGGTAGCGTCACGGTTCAGAATGCGCAGCTTGATGACATGGTTCTTGTCCGTGCGGATGGAACCCCGACCTATATGCTGGCCGTGGTGGTGGACGATCACGATATGGGTATCACGCACGTTATTCGCGGCGACGATCATTTCACCAATACGTTCCGACAGGTCCAGATTTACAAGGCGATGGGATGGGATTTGCCGACTTTTGCGCATTTGCCTCTGATTTTGGGGCCAGACGGCGCTAAGTTCTCCAAGCGTCACGGCGCGCCATCGGTTTCGGAATATCGCGATCTGGGCTATCTGCCTGAGGCGATCCGCAATTATCTGCTGCGCCTGTGCTGGGGGCATGGCGATGACGAGATCATCCCGACCTCGCAGGCCATCGAATGGTTTGATTTTGGCGGGGTGGGACGTTCTCCTGCGCGGTTTGATTTTGCCAAGCTCAACCACCTCAATGCGCACTATATCGGCCAGACTGAGGATAAAGAGTTGGCCGCGTTGGCGAAGCCTTTCCTTGAAAAGCTGCTGGGACACGAGATCGACGTAGTGGGGCTGGCGAGGCTGGAGGCAGCGTTGCCCGACATTAAGCCACGCGTTCATTTGCTCACTGAAATCGCGACGGCGGCCCAGTTCTATTTTGATCGGCTGGAGCCTGACGAGAAGGCGCGCAAGCTGCTTTCGCCTGAGGCTAAGGGCTATTTGTCCGATTTGGCTGACCAGATCCGCCAACTGCCCACCTTTACCCATGAGGCAGTTGAGGATATTTTTCGAACCTATGCCGAAAGGCAGGGGCTTAAGCTGGGGGCAGTGGCCCAGCCCTTCCGTGCGGCTCTGACGGGGCGGGGTATTTCCCCTCCGATTTTTACGGCGGCAGCTCTTTTGGGCAAAGAAGAAGTCCTTGAACGGCTGGATATGGCCTGTTGTTAATAGAAATTTGAGGATTCGCGCATAATTTCTTTCTTTACTTTCATGAGCTGTGGTATCGAGCCAATAGTGGTTGGTTATCTCGCTTTTGGAAGAGGGAGTGTTGCGTCGTATGGTTGCCGATACCTTTACCGATTCCACCTCTGTTGCCTTGCCCGGAAACGGGATGGAAGGCGTGGGGGCGCTTGCGGGTGCGAATGTTCCCGGACCTTCCTGGGTCGAGCAGGATGACACCCTGCGGGCTCTGTGGACCGATAATAAATCACCGGAAGATATCGCGTCTGTGCTGGGGCGGTCGGTGGCGGCCATTATGACCCGCGCCGCGCGTCTGGGGCTGCCGCGCCGGGCCGCGCCGGGCCGCAAACGCGGTTACCGCCGCAGCGATGCGCCGCGCAAGATGGCGGCGGCAGGAACGGCACGTGTCCGTGTTTCCCTTCCACCACAGGAAGAAGAAGTTGTCTATGAGCAACCCGAAGTCAAAATGCGCATTTGCCTGATGTGCCTGAATAAATTTCAGTCGCAGGGGAGGCATAACCGCATTTGCCCGACATGCAAGGGGTCTGCGGATTATGCGACGGGAAGCAGCACGCCTGACTTCACGTTCAAGGTTGTTACTTAACCGTCGGTGTTTCTGCCGAAGGTTGTCTTGGGAGGTTTGCGATGTCTGTTTCCGATGCTGTCACGACGGTTTTGACACGCAACGCTTTTTACAAAGACGGCTATCGCCTTTTGCTTCGGATCAGCCTGATTCAGGGCCTCGTTATCATGTTACTCATCGGGGCCATCATCTCGATGCTTCTTTCTATGGAAACCCGTTACGTCTATTTTGCGACAACCTCTGACGGGCGCATTATCAATATTGTGCCGCTGAACGAAGAATATCGTTCAAGGGCTCAGGTGATCGCGTGGTCGGCCAACAAGGCTCAGGATGTGATGCGCTTTGGCTATAGCGATTTCCGTCAGCGGCTTCAGGATTCCTCGCGCAACTTTACCGCTTCCGGTTGGGAAACCTTCACCAAGGCGATGAAAGACGCCCGTATTCTTGAGGCGGTCGAAGCGCGTAAGCTGACCGTTTCGCTGCAAATTTTGCAGGCTCCTGAAATCAAGGATTCGTTTGTCCATGACGGTGTTTACACGTGGATTCTGCAATGTCCGGTTGCCATCAGGTTTGACGGCAACAGCGAAGTGCCGCAGGCGATGAACGCCATTCTTTTGCTTCAGGTCGTCCGTGTTTCGACGCTGCAAAATCCTGACGGGATCAGCATTGAACAATGGATCGCCAAAGCGAGGTAAGGCACATGCCGGCACAGCAGGTTCCTGAACAGATGCGTGGCCAGCGAGCGACTGCCGAAGCATCGGCGGCCCAAGAGGCGATGCCGCCAGCGGCTCAAAGCCGGTCTTTGTTGCGCGCCTTTTTCAGGGATGAGTATGACGAGGCCAGCATCAGGTTCGATGAGCGTGATTATTACCCACGTCACAAGAAAATCTTGACCCAGATCCGGCGGCAGTCGATCATGATCGGGTTGTTGTCGATTTTGTTACTGATTATGGGGCCTTTTCTCAAACCCTTGCATATTCACCAAGCTATTTTCGATACACCAGACCGGAAAAGGGAAGAACTCGTGCCTTTGACCGAGCCTAATTTGACCGACGACGCTATTTTGGCTTGGGCGACGACCTCCATTACAGAAATTCTGACTTTCGGGTTTGGTGACTTTGACAAGCGTATTCTGACTCAGCGCAACCGGTTTACAGACGAGGGGTGGGACAGCTTTGTCAACATCCTGCTCAAGCGAAGCTGGCGCGATAATTTCAAGTCGAACCAATTGGTATTAACGACGGTGCCGTCCGACGAGCCGGTCATTGTTTCCAAGGGCTTTGACGAGGACATGGACTATATCTGGGCCGTTGAAATGCCGATTGTGATGACTTTTGCGACGAACAATAATGTTTCGAGTGCGGAAGGGCATGTCGTCCGTCTCGTCATCCGCCGCGTGCCGGCAAAAGACAATGTTGTGGGCATTGGTATCAAGTCATGGCACATGATGTAGGCTAAAAAAGGTTGCCTTGGCAGGGGTTAACCATTTTTTTAATGCTTTCAGGTTCTTGACCTGATCCTGAGGGTATGAAATAGGATGGGGGCGGAGGCCCTTGGCTTATAAACGATATCTTAACTGCCTTTGGGTGAAACAGGGTAAAGTTTATCCGAATGTTTGAACTGATTCGGGGTTGTCAATTGTTGTACGGAATCGGACGAAAAATCATCGTATCTGCTGTCCTCGGTACGGTTGTAGGTCTTGCTCAAGTTGCTGTCGCTCCTGTCGTTATGGCAGCCGATACACCTCAGTCCCTGTCGGACAAGGTTCGTGCAGCGGTTGGAGACAAGCTTGAGGATGGCAAGAAGGGGACGGATAAGAAGACCGACGAGTCTTTGGTCAAGGCGTCGACGGCTGATGGGATTTCCCTAACGGATGTCCCTCCTGTTTCTGCGGCTTTGGAAGACCAACTGAATCAAGAACGTCTGGCGGAAGAGGCTGCGGCCAAGGCCTTGGTCGACGAGCAAAAGGCCGAGGAAGATCACAATCGTAAATCATTCAAGCGTGCGTCTGAAGGCTTGATGCCGCTTTCTCCCGATCAAATCCGCGCCTTCATGCAAAAGCTTGAATCGACGCAGTCCGCTTCGGTGGCCCCATCGAGCGGCACCCCGAAAGGCGAGGTCAAGGTGGCTAGCCTTTCGCTTGATCCGGGTGGCGATCCGCCCCAGATCAACCTGTCCCCTGGGTTCGTGACAACCATCGACATTATCGACCAGACGGGTGAACCGTGGCCGATTGCCGATGTCGGCGTTGGCGGTAATTTCGAGGTTACCCCGACGCAGGCTGGTTCTCATGTCGTTCGCGTTGTACCGTTAACCCGCGTTGGCACGGGCAACCTGTCTATCCTTCTCAAAGACCTTTCGACGCCGATCATTTTCCGTCTTTCGACGGGCGGATCGACATTCCATATGCGGTTTGATGCGCGTGTCCCCCAAATCGGGCCGAATGCCAAAACGCCACTTATTAAATACCGTCGGACCGGACCTGTTGCCGGCGATGCCGTCATTTCCATGGTTTTGGAAAATGCGCCGCCCAAGGAGGCTAAACGCCTTAAGGTCGGGGGTGTCGATGCGCGGACGATGGCTTGGCAGATCGGCGGCAAAGTTTTTGTCCGCACGCCGCTGTCCCTTTTGTCGCCGGCATGGAACGCCAGTGCCTCCTCTTCGGACGGCATGACCGTGTACGAGATTGGCGATGCGCCCGTTCTCCTGATGTCTGACAATGGTGCCATGATCCGGGCGCGCTTACTGCGGGAAGAAACCAATGACAAGTGACAACAACATGGATGAATTCGAGCAGGACCAATTCGATTCTTTCGAGGATGGCGATGCGAATGAACCAACCCGTTCGAAAAACGGCTTGGTCGAGGCGTGGCGCAACAAGCCTGTATTCAAGCTCTTGGTTATTTTGCTTGGCCTGAGTGCCGTTCTGGCGGTCATTCTCAGCTCGACCGGCAAAAGCAAGCAGGAGGTTGTTTCCCATATGGCGGCGGCTCCCGGCCTTAAAGAGGCTCCTGGTGGGACCGTTTCACCTTTCTTCAAGGACCAGAACGACATTGCGAATGCTCAGCGCGCCGATCAGGCTGTAGCCGAGGGGGGCAGTGCTTTTCCGACACCGATCGGCAAGGATGCGACAGACCTAGCAGAGGAAAGAAAAGATCCCCTGAAGGAATATCGTGAGGAAACGGAAAGACTGAAGCGTGACATGCAGGCCCAGCAGGCTCAGAACGCTCAGAAGATCCAGATGTTGCAACAGCAGGTCGTCGCGGCTCAAAGCACGCCTCGCCAGCCGCAGCAGGAAGATGAAACACTTGCGCGCGCCATGCAGGCCCAGATGCAGCAGTTGATGGACTCATGGAAACCTTCTTCTGCCACGGTTGTTTCCGGTGTTGTCGAAAAGGTTGATCCGACGAAGACAGCGATGGTTCAGGGGATGACGAATGTGTCCTTGCCCGGAGCTTCTTCCGCCAAGATTGACGCCCAATTAAAGGAAGATGTGAAAACGTTGGTTCCTGCCGGAACAGTTAACTATATGCAGTTGTTGACCGAGGCCAATTCCGACGTTCCCGGCCCCATCTTGGCCCAGATTCTGTCCGGCCCGCTTGCTGGCGGTCGTGCGATTGGTCATTTTCAGGTTATGAACGATTACCTTGTGATGTCGTTCAACATGGTCAGCCTGAAGGGTAAGGACTATGCGATTAACGGCCTTGCGCTGGACCCTGACACGACATTGGGAGGCATGGCGACAGAGGTCGATCATCGCTATTTCATGCGCGTCCTCTTGCCTGCGGCAGGGGCCTTCGTTTCCGCTTTTGGTGATGCGATGGCTGACACGGATACAGAAACAACCATCTCAGGCGATTCGGTCGTCGTGAACAGTGCCAAGAAGGGTTATAAGGAAGCTATCTATGATGGCCTCGGCTCGGTTGGCCAGACTGTTTCCCAGTTCTTCCAGCAGCAAGCCAACCAGACTAAGACCCTCGTCCGCGTTGCGGTCGGCACACCGATGGGTCTGTTCTTCCTTCAGCCGGTTACAAATCAAAAAGCCGAGTATGAAACGAATAACAACATGATGGGTATGCCTGGTGGCGCGAACGGGAGCTATCAATCGAATGTTCCTTATCCAAATACAATGGGGCAGAATAACTCGACAGCCTATGGTATGTCTTCGTCGCAAATGGAGATGTTCAACAAGTTGATGTCTACCTCTGGCACAAAGAACGGGGTTTATCGCTAAGTCAGCCAAGACGTCGTTTGTGTCGTTATCCGGCGGACACCCTTTTGCGCCGATAACAGAAAAGGGCTTCAAACGGCGGTTGATTTAGTATAATTTCTAGTCGTCACCGACTGGGGAGAAGGCTTCTTTTGTTCGGCGGCGTGTCTTTAGTCTTCGCGTAGGGAAGTCTCCCTATCGATCCTTTTTTCTTGGGAGGCTCTGTTATGGCCGACAATCGCAACGATATGGATTTGGAAGCATCCGAGCAGGAATCGGCTTTTCCGTCGCAGGATGATGGGGCTTCCACAGAGACGTGGCAGGACGAGCTTCCTCCCGAAGATGATTTCCATGATCACGATGATGGTGTCGAAGAGCTGATTGACGAGATTCAGGACGATGCGTCTGTGACGCCGCCGCCCGCCGATGGCAACAAGCGCGGTAAAGCCGTTTTGTTGGGGGCCTTGGTCGTGGGGGCCTTGTTTATTGGCGGTCTGGCTTACCTGCAATTTGCTGGCACCGAGAGCGGTGGTGGGCCGATGATCCCCTTGGGGCGCGTTCTTGATACAGACAATCTGGACAAGATGACGATGCCAGACGCACCTGAACCCATGGCGGCAGCTGTAGTGGGGCAGGGCCAAAGCAATACGGCCGATATCAAAAATCTTTATGATGTCAATCGCATCCAGTCCGAAAACAAAACGGCTTTGCCGACGGGCGATGTGAAAGAAGTTGTAACAGACAAGCCCATGGAGGCGATGTCGTCCCAGATTCTGGATTCGACGGCTGAAAGCAAGACGGCCACGGCTCTTCCGCCCGTGCCCCAGCCTGAACCACATGTGGTCAAAACGGAAACTATTCCCATGCCGCGTGTCGATGATCTGATGCCCAAGCAGGAGGCAGTGCCTCAGGCCGGCCAGCTGCTGCCCGTTCAAGCCCAGAAGACAGACAAGCAGGCCGAGGCCAAAATCGCTTCCCTGACCACCCAACTCGAGGCCTTGCAGAAATCCTTTGATCAGGTCATGCAGAAGAACGAAGAGTTGCTGACCAAGGTTGATAAGTTGACAAAGGACCAGACGGCATCGTCGGGTCAGGAGCAATCGCTTCAAAGCCGTATCAGTGACCTTGAAAAGCAACTGGGCGAAAAGGACAAGGCGATGAAGGATGCCCTCTCCAAGACGGCTTCCGTTGCGTCGAAACCGGTACCTGAGAAAGTGTTGGTCCAGACGGACGACGATGAACCTGCTGCTGTTAAGGCTCCGGTCACGAAAAAGGCCTCTGCGCGGTCCGCCCGCAAGCCGGCAGCGATGAAAAAACCAGCCGTTGCGTGGGTTTTGCGTGCGGCGACGCCTGATGCCGCGTGGGTCTCTCAAGGTCGAGAGTCGCAAGATCTTCGCCGGGTTGCGGTCGGCGAGTCGCTGGACAGCATTGGTCGTGTCACCGCAATCAAGCAAAATGGGGATAAGTGGGAGGTTGTTGGCAGTAAGGGAACCCTTCGCTAACCAACTGTATTTTGAGGTTAAAGAAGAGGGCTTGTTCCCTCTTTTTTAATGAAATTAAACAGGTTTTTAATTGTTTCGGCCACAATGGGGTGTGATAATGATCCCCTTGGGTCCGTTTGATACGGGGTGGGGCCTTTGCTGGAGAGAAACATGTTCAAGTCTTTTTTGAAACAGCGGTATACGGTTTCTCCGCAAGTCGGAGATCAACGCGTGGCGTGGTTCTTTTCGTTTGTTTTCATTTTATTTGCGCCTGATACGGCTTGGGCTTCAAGCTTCGGCCAAATCATCTGTAACGCCCGTCTGGTCGGCAGCGGTTATTTAACGGTACTGAATGCGGGTTCGTTTATCGTCGGTTTGTTTCTTGCCGTTCGTGGCGTCCTTCTTTTGAAGCTGCACGCGGAGAATCCTAACAGCCCGCAAGTAACAAAAGCTGTTGCCCATTTGATGGGCGGGGGTTTGATGATGTCGTTGCCGGAAATCGCCGGCGTTCTTCAACGGTCTCTCTTCACGGTCGGCAGCGGCGCGGGCAACTTCGGGTGTACACCGGGCGCGACGGGCACGGCGGTTAGCCTTGACGTGATGATGCAGAATTTCGTCAAGAATATTTACGCGCCTGTCTCGGTTCTTGTGGCGTTGCTGGGCGGTATGGTTGGTGCTTATTTCATTGCCAAGGGCTTGCTCAGCGGTGCCAAAGTCGGCTCGGACCCACGTGCCGGAAGCCCCAAGACGATCATTACACATTTGGTGATCGGTGCTATTTTGATTTCGTTGAGCACAATGTTGCCCAGCGTCATTTCAACCTTGTTCGGTTCTTCAGCCACAGTCAGTAACGTGAGTTCCTTTACCGGTATCCAATGGTCAAAATTTGTTGGAACGGGCGTCAGTGTTGATGCGATCAACAAGACGACGCAAGCTATTCTGGCTTTTATCCAGCTGATTGGCCTTATCGCCTTTCTGCGTGGCTGGCTGATTGTCAAAACGGCGATTGATGGAGGTCAGGCGACCATTCCACAAGGAATTACGCACATCGTGGCGGGAGCCATGGCCGTCAATATTGATTTGATGCTGAATGTGATTGATGAAACCTTCGGGACGGGCCTTGTGAATTGACAGGAATTAGGGCAAATTTGTCACGAATTTAACGGGTTGTTAAGGGGTTGGGCACAGAATCGTGAATAGGGGGCAGGCCGTTGAAACTAAATAGAAAACATTGATCTTTTAGTTGGGGCTGTTTACACTTTAAGTCATACCTTCGGACCGTGGTGGGAGAAGGTACTTTCGGGAGGAAACCATGAGCAAGATTTCAAAAACGGGCGAGATGCTGAAATATGGTGTTTTGGCATCCATTATTGCCATCGCGATGCCGGAGATGGCGGGTGCGGCGAGTGATGTCAATGGATTACTTCACTCTGTGGC
>JAQUHK010000046.1 GCA_028683655.1 Alphaproteobacteria bacterium | reverse complement strand
TGCGATAAGCATAATATCACCTTCTCCTACTACAGCCTCTTTTATATACTTTATGAACTTATCGTTTTTCTCTTTCATTGCAGAAGTTATAACCAAATCCAAATTCTCTTCAGGCACTTCTACAAATTCAGATTGTTCTTCAGACCGACGCAGGTAGTTTATTACTTTTTCATCTTTTGATAGCTGTATGTTTGGACAAATTGCCTCCACCCAGATTGTTTTGCCTGTAATTGACTGAATTTTAAAATCTGGCCCATGATCAGGAGATATAAAATCAAGTTTTTGTTCCGTAAAATATTCACACAAAAGCAACTCCCATACTCTCGCGTCAATTTTTTGCATTTCACCTGTGCAAATTTCGCTTACGAAGTGGGCGTCTAAATGCTCCTTATGCTTCTCATATAAAGACAGAAAATTTTCAACAGCGCGGTCATTCAAGCGTTGCTTAAGGCACTTTCTCATATTTCCCTAACCTTGCCGATGCTCTATTGAACGACTGCGAACTTGCCTACAGAAAACTTTGGTAGAGGACACCTTACACCCCCTATAAAATTGGAAATTGCCCAACTCATCCCTGAAGGATTGCCCAACTCATAACACAAAAGGCTTGGGAATGAACCCAAGCCTTTGATGGTGATGGTAGGCAGTGAGAGTTTCGAACTCCCGACCCTCTCGGTGTAAACGAGATGCTCTACCGCTGAGCTAACTGCCCTTACCATGGGGTGATCTGTTAGCAGGGTTTCACCTGTTTGAACAACCCTTTTTTAGGCGCACTCGGTAAAAAGAAAGGGCTTACTTGCCCTTTTCGCCGTTGACGGCTTCTTTAAGCTGCTTGCCGGCGCGGAACTTGGGCAGGCGGGAGGCTTGGATGTCGATGACTTCGCCCGTGCGGGGATTGCGACCTTCCGTGGCATCGCGCTTAGCGACATAGAAATTACCGAAACCGACAAGGCGAACTTCCTCGCCGCGCTGTAAGGCTCCTTGAACCGTATCCAGTACGGCGTCAATAATCGTCGAGACAGCCGCCTTGGACAAATCGAGTTTGGTCAAAGCCTTGCTGTCGGCCACCGCAGCAATAAATTCATTCTTGTTCACGAAAGGTCTCCCCCTAACGGTTGGCGCAGACGAAGAACCTTCTTCCTCTGCCAGTAAACACGGAAGCCGCAACTTTAGTCACCCTGTCCAGCACGGTCAATGCGTTTTCGCCAGAGTGGACCATTAACCATAGAGCTCCGTTCATATGGAAATCCCCTTATGAACAAAGGATGGGTTAATGCCTGACCCCTTCGCGCTTGGAAGAGCTCTTGCCGGTCGCGGCGATTTTATCGGCGGGGACGTCAACCAGATCGTCTTCCCAGACCACGGGCGTTAAGGGCTTGGTCAGGGCGACCTTGAGCACTTCGTCCACGGTGTTGATGAAGATGATCTTGAGGCCCTTCTTCACGTTGTCGGGAATCTCGGCCAGATCGCGCTCGTTCTCCTTGGGGATGCAGACGGTCGTCAGCCCGCCGCGCAGAGCGGCCAACAGCTTTTCCTTCAGCCCACCAATTGGCAGCACGCGTCCACGCAAGGTGATCTCGCCCGTCATCGCCACATCCTTGTGGATAGGGATACCCGTGAGAACAGAGACGATGGAGGTTACCATCGCCACGCCCGCACTGGGCCCGTCCTTGGGCGTCGCGCCTTCGGGAACGTGAACGTGGATATCGCGTTTTTCAAGCAAATTGCGCTGGATGCCGAATTGGGCCGCTCGTGCTTTGACGTAGCTTTCCGCCGCCTGTACCGACTCGCGCATCACATCGCCGAGCTTGCCGGTGATCGTGATCTTGCCTTTACCCGAAAGGGCAACGGCTTCGATGGAAAGCAGCTCGCCGCCGACTTCCGTCCACGCAAGGCCCGTCGTCACGCCGACCAAATCCTCGGCCTCGACCTCGCCAAAGCGGAAGCGTTTCACGCCCAGATACTTTTCGATATTCCGGCGTGTGATATGGATGCTCTTCGTGCCGCTCTTGACCAAGATTTCCTTGATTGCCTTGCGCGATAGCGTTGCGATTTCACGTTCCAGACTACGCACGCCCGCCTCGCGGGTGTAGTACCGGATGATATCGCGGATCGCGTCCTCGGAAATCGAGAACTCGGTCTTCTTCAAACCGTGTTCCTTCATCGTCTTGGCGACAAGGTGACGCTGCGCGATTTCGATCTTTTCGTCCTCGGTATAGCCGGACAAACGGATGATCTCCATACGGTCAAGGAGCGGCTGTGGCATGCGCAGGCTGTTGGCCGTGCAGACGAACATCACGTCCGACAAATCGTAATCGACTTCAAGATAGTGATCATTGAACGTGTTGTTCTGTTCCGGATCGAGCACCTCAAGCAATGCCGAGGAGGGATCGCCGCGCCAGTCAGCACCCAGCTTGTCCACCTCGTCCAGCAGGAAGAGCGGATTGGATGACTTCGCCTTTTTCATTCCCTGCACGACCTTGCCGGGCATGGAGCCGATATAGGTCCGTCGGTGACCACGGATTTCAGACTCGTCGCGAACGCCGCCCAGCGACATCCGCACAAAGTTCCGCCCTGTCGCCTTGGCGATGGATTTACCGAGTGATGTCTTACCAACACCTGGAGGCCCGACGAGGCACAGGATCGGGCCCTTCAGTTTGCCCTGACGCTGCTGCACGGCGAGATATTCAAGGATGCGCTCCTTGACTTTCTCAAGCCCGTAATGATCGACATCTAGAATCTTCTGCGCTTCTTTGATGTTGCGGCGTGTCTTCGTACGCTTTTGCCAAGGAATGCCAAGCATCCAGTCCAGATAATTGCGCACAACCGTTGCTTCGGCGGACATGGGGCTCATGGAGCGCAGTTTCTTAAGTTCGCTCAGGCACTTTTCCGTGGCCTCGGTGCCCATCTTGGTTTCTTTGATCTTGGCTTCGAACTCGGCGATCTCGTCCTTGCCGTCTTCGCCTTCGCCGAGTTCCTTCTGAATAGCCTTCATTTGCTCGTTCAGATAGTACTCGCGCTGGGTCTTCTCCATTTGTTTCTTGACGCGGGTGCGGATGCGCTTTTCAACCTGAAGCACACCGATCTCGCCTTCCATATGGCCGAAGATGCGCTCCAGCCGGTCATTGACCGAGGGGATTTCCAACAACGACTGCTTCTCTGAAATCTTGAGGGCAAGGTGTGAGGAGATTGTGTCGGCCAGACGCGCAGGCTCGTCGATCTGGCTGACCGTCACCATGACTTCGGGGGGAATCTTTTTGTTGAGTTTGATATATTGCTCGAACTGCCCCACGACGGCGCGGCACAGAGCGTCCAGCTCTGCCTGATCGCCCGTGAACTCGTCCACCGGCTCGGCGAAAGCTTGAAAGAAATCCGGATTTTCGGTGAAGCGCACCACGCGGGCACGCTGCCCACCCTCGACAAGTACCTTAACCGTACCATCCGGCAGCTTGAGGAGCTGTAAAACCGTGCCAATAGTGCCTTGAAGGTACAAATCGCCTTTTTGGGGATCGTCCTGCGAAGCATCCTTCTGGGTTAGTAAAAGGATCTGCTTGTCTTCCTTCATCACGTCCTCAAGAGCCCGCACGGACTTCTCGCGCCCCACGAACAGGGGTACGATCATGTGCGGAAAGACCACGATGTCGCGAAGCGGCAAAATCGGGAAAAGCGCACCAGCAGGAGAGTCGAGAGCCATAAACGATCCTTTCAACGACGGGCAATGGAATCGCCCTAAAATGGTCCCTTATCATGCCTGAATCGCAGAAGAATAACAGCAAAAAACAAGCCCAAAAGGCGACCTTGGTTAAGATGGGTGGTGACCGTCCGCTTTTCAAGTGGCGAAAAAACCAAAGCCCCTTTACGCTCCTCGTTACGTCGTGATAACAAGTTGCACCGCATATCAGGATATTGCCCCAAAGGAATAGACAGATGGCTTCATTAATCGAACCGATCCGCCGTGGCACACACTATGTCGCTCGTAAAATGGAAGAGCCGACGAAAAGTGGCGGGGCCTTCCGCCTTGTTGCCGGAGCGGTTTGCATGGTCGTTGGAATGCGAAGTGTTTATCTTGGGTATCAGGGAGTCACTGATTTAGTGAACGCATACAAAACCTTGTTTACTCTTGTCACTTCCCCTTCAGACCAGATTATCACTACCCATAACCTGATTATGGCGCAGACAATGAGTGGCACATACAAAGCCGCTTTTTGGGGGGCCATTGGCCTTGCTTGCGCGCAAGGCCTATACAATATCTGGGAAAGAGGATGCTTGGCTGATCGAAGACGGCGTCAGCAGCAACACTACACCCCATAACCCCTCAGTATCGCCATGTGCCTTTACTCCGACAAAAGCGGAATCCTCCATGAAACGACGTCGGCTTTTTCTCCACGCATGCCATAAATTCTTGGTTTGCCGGATTGGGGGCATGAACTTCGGCACATCGTGCCTCGTGGAAAACTGCGCGGTGCTACGGTTCTAAAGGGGCAGGGGCTTGTCTCGTTGTGGCGGCATAAAGGCCGATGCCCATAGGGCGCAAATGGTGACGTCCTGTCGGGGTGGCCGTGGGAGGGGGCTGTGTCCACCAGTCGTAACGCAGGACCTCTTCAGGGGTTACCATGGCGCGGCGGTGCTGACTGAAAAAGATATATTGTTGTTGGGGCGGTGCCTTGCTGAGAATAAGCGCACTGACGTGGACGGCCTCGACTAATTGGGGCGCACGATCTCTTACAACTTTTAGAGCCGCGACGACAGACATTCCGGGTTTGTAGCACCGTTCCTGGGTTTGGGCGTGATGCCTGTCTGCGGCGGCGATGATGCGAGAGGACAGGGGAATGTCTTTGCCGACCAGCCCGTCTGGATAGCCTGTGCCATCGATGTTTTCGTGATGGTGCCGCACGGCTTTTGCAATTGCGGGGACGATGGTTGGATCATCTGTCGGCAACAGCGGATAGGACCACCCATGCTCTTTATTCAAGGATTCAAGTTTTTGGTTGAAGAAAGCAACATCTTTGCCGCGAAGCAAATCTTCGCTGTAAACGGGATGCAGGCGTATATGTTCAATGTCCTCGGCGGACAGGTTATGTGAAGGCTGGTAAAGTTTTTTCTGATCAAGGCAGAGCTTTCCCCGATCATGGAAATAAGCCTCCAAGATGATGAGGCTTTCGGTTTGCCGTGTAATCTGTTCATCAAGAAGCGGATGTTCCTTGTATTTCCCGAGCATCTGGTGGACAGTGACGGTGACTTCTTCTTCGTGGTTAAGGGTGCCGCAGATATAGGGGATATAGTCGCCGAAATGTGGAATTTGTTTCCAGTTGAGCCCGACTTCGGCGGCGGCTTCCCTCGCGCGCTTCGTATCGTGATCAAGAAAATTGTCAGAGGTGAGATTTTGATAGGTTGCAATCAAGGATACGCCGCTTGGGGGCGGTGGTTCGCGAAGGTTGTTATAGGCAGGTGTCCAACGCATCATAGTATCCTCAGTAACAAGCTTTGAAATACCCTCCTGAGTACAAAGGTACTCTAACATACCTAATAAAAGCTTAACAATAAAATGTTTATTTTCATGTCATTAACACCTTGATGTTCATGCTTGTTCTTAAGAAGAGAAGGCTGTGTCTTGTAGCTTCTTTGGACCCAAGATCAAGTCGCAAGCGGTTTTTTACATTGCTGTGCAATAGGTTGGCTTTACTGCCCTTGTCAGCGTGTCTTGGTGAGGGTAGCATGCTTGGATCTGTCCCCCTTTTGCCTGAATGGAGGCTAACCATGCTCAACACGTCATTCTACGGCTCTATTACCGCCCTGATCACGCCTTTCAAGAACGGGGAGATCGACGAGAAGGCCTTTCAGGACTTTGTGCAGTGGCAGCTGAATGAGGGGACAAACGGCTTTGTGCCTTGTGGGACAACGGGCGAAGCTCCGACCCTTTCCGATGAGGAATACGCGCTTTTGACCCGCCTGTGCCGTGAGGTAGTGAACGGGAAGGTACCGGTGATTGCTGGTTGTGGGTCGAACTCGACCCAGCATGCCGTGCATTTGACGGCTCAGGCGCAAAATGCCGGAGCGGATGCGGCCTTGCATGTCGTGCCCTATTACAACAAGCCGTCGCAAGAGGGGCTTTATCAGCATTTCAAGACGATCCACGACAACAGCGACCTGCCGATCTTTATTTATAACATTCCCGGGCGCAGCATCGTGAATATGACGGCGGATACGATGGCGCGACTGGCCGAGTTGCAGCGTATCGTCGGGGTCAAGGACGCGACGGGCAATTTGCAAACGCCGCTGAAGACTCGACAGAAGTGTGGTCCTGATTTTATCCAGCTTTCTGGGAACGACGATACAGCACTGGCGTTTTTGGCTCAGGGCGGCGTTGGGTGCATTTCTGTTGTTTCCAACATCGCGCCGTCCTTGTGTGCGAAGATGCAGGCGGCGTGGCGTAATGGCGATATTGCGACGGCGCAGAAGATCAACGATCAGTTGATGCCTCTTATCGAGGTTCTGTTCGTTGAGACGTCGCCCTCGCCGGTGAAGTATGCCGCTTCGCTAATCGGCAAGTGCCGTAACGAGCTGCGTCTGCCAATGGTTCCGGTCAGCAAGGCCAACGAAAAGCAAATCAAAGACGCGATGGTACAGTCGATTCTCGATATGGTGGAAGCCGCGTAAGCGGCCTCTCACCCTGTCGTTGTTTATCGCTGGGGCCCTGGGATGTTGAGATAGCGCATCCGCTTCATCTCGCAGCGGCCACGCGTGACCGTGTCGAGGATCAGGCCGCAAGCCAGCGACAAGAAGCTGACGATCATGAGGCCCATCGACAGGATCGCCGTCGGCAAGCGGGGCACGAGGCCGGTTTCAAAGAAATCATAGAGGATTGGGATCATCAGGATCACCGATACGGCTGCAAAAAGTGCGGCCAGAAGCGAGAAGAACGGCATCGGCTTTTCTTCTTTGATCAGGACGAGGATCATCCAAAGCACGCGAAATCCGTCTTTAAAAGTACTGAGCTTGCTCACGGAACCAGCTGGGCGGTCTTTGTACGGTGTTTCGATCTCGTCGGTCGGCATGCGTAGGTCCAGTGCATGAACGGTCAGTTCAGTCTCTGTCTCGAACCCGACGGCAAGTGCGGGGAAGCTTTTGACATAACGGCGTGAGAAGATGCGGTAACCGGACAGCATGTCCTTAAAGCGATTACCGAAGATCCACGAAACCATCGAGGTAAGCAGCCAGTTGCCGAAGCGGTGACCAGGGCGATAGGCTTCTTCGATTTCAGTTTTGCGCGCGCCGTTGACCATGTCCAACTGGTTGTCGATCAGGTGCTGGATCATGCGCGGGGCCGAGGCGGCGTCATAGGTCGCATCGCCGTCGACGAGGATGTAAACGTCGGCTTCGACATCGGCGAACATCCGGCGAACGACATTTCCCTTGCCTTGAAGCGGCTCACGGCGAACGATGGCTCCGGCCTCACGGGCCACATGTACAGTGTTGTCCTTGGAGTTGTTGTCATAGACATAAATCAGCGCGTCAGGCAAAGCGCGGCGGAAATCTGTGATGACCTGTGCAATCGCGACTTCTTCGTTATAGCAGGGGATCAGGACGGCAAGGCGTAGAGGTTCGCTCATGGTGTTTCGACTTTCGTTAGACGTGCGACATCGCAAAGCTCCAGCTTGGAGTCGTACAGATAATCCCTAACAGCTTGGCACTTTTGTGGCGAAAAAGTGAGCCCGAAGTGACCAAGGGCTTTTTCAGCGTGAAAAAAGTGGTGTTTAGGGGTCAGAAGCTTAAACGGCCCGTGATGGGCGTTAAGCCGTTCGGCAAGAAGGTCGTTGATGCCTTTCCCTTCTTCGGGGCTGGCAAAGTTGCTTTGGATACGGACGAAGGCGATTTCCGACGGGAAGGCAGGAATGACGTGGGAATAGGGCTCGAACCCTGCCATCAGGATCATGGTGTGGGCGGGGTCTTGAATGGCAGGGACATCAACCATGACCGTATGGTCAAGCCACGGTTTTTGGCGACCCCAATCGCCGGGGCGAATGGTTCCGGCGACAAAGGCAAGGATGAAGACAATCATGAGGGCGCGCAGCTGGGGCTTGATCGGCAGCATCCCCATGGCAACGACGATCAATAGTGGTGAGATCATTTCCAGCGGGATGGCGTAGCGATAGATTGCAAACAAAAACAGCCAGACGACATAGGACAGCACAGCCATCCATAAAAGGTAGCGGGCCGCGATAAAGGTTGTGACTTTGTCGGGCGCGTGCTTGTTGCGGCCAAAAGCAAGCCTGGCTAGCGCGGATAAGGGAAGCAGTGCGTAAAGGAAAGGAATCCGCAAATCATGCCACGGGATTTCACCACTGCGATAGGGATTCAACGCTATAACATAGGGAAAGAAAAGACGGTCGCACAAGGTTGTCGGAAGAAACTTGACGTCGCGCATGCTGGAGTCAGGCCCGTAAGGCGATTGGAAGATGTTGTTGAAATAGGGGAAGAGCGGGCTTTTATAGGTTTCGTAGAGATAGAAAGACCAAGGGGCAAAAGAAAGAACGAGACCAGCCAGAATGCCTAGCCCAAACCCGAAGGCAAGCCAAAGGCGGCGCAGGAGTGGGCCGGAGACGAGCAAATACGCGCCGCACAGACCGATGCAAAAGACAACGAAGGGTAACTTGAGCCCCATCATCAGGCCCGCTGGAAAACCGCACAAGACCGCCAGAATGAGGCTTTTGCTCCATGAGGCACTTAGCATGCGCGTGAATAGCGTGATGCTTAGCAAGGCAGAAGCGAACAAGCCAAGGCTTGTGATATTGTCATAAAAGGTTGTTCCGATCTGGGCAATCCCACCGCCGCCCAGCATGCCGAGCAGAGCCAGCGCTGTGCAGGCCCAAACTTTTTGCTTTGTCTGGGGGATAATCAACGTCGCGTGGCAGAGCATAAAAAGCAGAACAAAGTTTAGCCCCTGCACGGCCCCCAGAATGAAACCAGCGACTTTGGCGCAAAGATGCGTGCCAAGGAGAAAGAACGGGATGTCAAGGAGTGGGTTGTAGAAACTGGGCGTTTGCGAAGGCAACAGGTCGGTGCCATAGCGATTGTTTAAAAACGCATAGGCATTGTACCAGTGATAGTTCCGTAAATCCCAATTCGTGTCCTGCCCCAGAGCCAGTGCCAGCAAGCCAAAGCCGAGCGGGACGAGCATGAAGAGCAAGAAGGCGATCCCTCTTGCCGTCGATCCGGCAGGAGGGATCGGGGAGAGGTCGTCTTGCGCCGGAGATAGGGAGCCCATGGCCGTCCACCCGCTTTAGAGGAATTATTGGCTGATCAAAGACGGTTTTAGGATACCTGAATCGGATGTCGGGGCAACGGTTTCCTGTGCGGCAGTAGCTAGAAATCGGCTCATATGCTCCTTGATGCCGCGTTCAAGCTCGCGGTTCAGGTCGGCCATGAGGCCTGTCAGCAGCTTGCGATAGGCTTCGTGACGCTCATAGCTTGTGGGATCTTCTGGCAGGGTTACGGCATAAACGGCATGCGCATCGGCGACGCCGATGCTCCCGTCGGAGGGCAACTGCGCCTCAAGCGAGACTTCGACGCGGCCAATATATTTGGAGGCTTGCTGGCGTGTGAACAGGCTCTCGAAATCCGAGGAGGTCGCCAGCGATTGCTCGGTCACGTTTGCGTCTTTGATGATGAGAGTCGCATGCCCAAGATTGCCCGCTGTCTGGATGCGGTCGCCTACCAGTTTCTGGACCGCGTCAACCAGTGTCGGCTTGAACGTATGCCCGACATAGGGAGCCCATTGCGGTGTGTTCTGGGTGCGGTTGATGATCCGCAGATCAGCCGTATTCAGCTGGATTTTGCCAAGATCGGTATAATCAAGGCGGATAGGGTCCGGTTGCGGTTCGGAAGCGCAAGCAGACAAAAGAAGGGCGAGAGCAAAGACGGCAAGTTTTTTCATGTCGGTACCACCGTAAAGAGAAAATCACTTCTATCTTACGGTGCTTGCAGGACAGTGTAAAGCCCGATTGGCTGGCTGTCCTGCAAATCCCTGTCAATTAGTCCTTCATACGGGCCGCCAGTTTGGCCACGCGTTCGCCGAGAAAAGCGGCGGTCTGACGGTCGGCGTCCGGCGGGGCCTGCTCCGGTCCCTGATCGCTGTTGGATTGCGCCATGGCCCCAACATAGCTGCCGATCCGGTTCAGGTCGGTGGGGGCCCCCGTGGTTGAATTGTTGCCGGGCATCAGGCCAAGTGAAACCCAGATCATGCTGTGCTGCATGGCGAAGAGCATCATGTCGATCAGCGTGTTGAGCTTGTCCCCGCTTTGCGAGGCCGAGTTCGTGAACCCGGCGGCAATCTTGTCTTTCCACGCCTGTTTGGCCCAAAGCTTCGAGCTGGCGTCCATAAAGGCTTTGAAGGGCGCAGAGGCACTGGCCATATAGGTTGGCGCGCCGAAAATCATGGCATCGGCAGCATTCAGAATTTCCCACTTTTGTTCGGCTTCCTCGACGGGAACAAGATCGACATGCGTGCCAGGTATGCGTTCGGCCCCTTCTTTGACGGCGCGCGCAAGGCTCGCCGTGTGGCCATAGCCGGAATGATAGACAACTGCGATTTTCGCCATGGGAACCTCCGTTGTTCGTGTTCGGTTGCATTCTACACCTGATGGTTGATGAACGCAAAGGCTGCTTGGCTCAAACCCACTTTTATGCTAGCAGAATAGGATGAGTATGAACAAAAAAGAGCTTGAGCAAATCGACAAGGTTTTGGCCCTCGCTGACTCGGATCAGGAAGGGGAGGCTTTGGGTGCTCTGCGGATGGCGCGTCGCTTACTTGAAAAAGAGGGGCTTTCTTTTTCAAGTCTGGTTCAGGCGGCGCGACGTGGGCGGCTTGGCTATTTGGGCGGCTCCGTTTTTTCCGCAGCTCAGTCAGGGCTTGAAGCTCAAATCGACCAGCTTCAGGATGAAATCGACGCGCATGTCGAACAAAATGCGAGTCTGACCAGTCAGATTGATACATGGCGGCGTCGTTCTTTCGAACTCGAGCAATTGCTTGGGCAAACAAAGGCAGAGGCCGATCGGTGGCGTCATACCGCTCGCGAGACAGCTGAGCGATTGTGGGATTTGGGGCAGATCGCACGCGCTGATGTGTTCCATTCCGACAGTCCCGTACCGGAAGACACCGACGATGAACAGGATTTGGAACAAGAACCATTGAAAGCTGCGGGGTAGTTTAATGCTGCATGAAGTTGTGACCCAGGCCGATATCGTGAAGGCTATTGCTGCCGCATTTCCAAAAGAAGCTTCCTTTGTCCCTTTACTTGTTTTGGTCGTTTTGGGCATCGTTGCCGTTTATGACGCCGTAACAGGGCGCGTGCCGCGCCGGATTATCACGATCTTCTTTTTGTGGAGTGTTGGTGTTCTTGCCTGGTATGCGGGATGGAAGATTGCACTTATCCGTTTAGGGCTTGCCACGGCTATCAGCCTTGGCCTCTGGCTTGGCAACGAGTTGTATGTGAAGTTTGCCGACCGTGATGCCTTCGGTTTTGGTGATGTTCGCTGGTCCGCTTTGGCGACTATAACCTATGGAACCCAGCACGTTTTTGTTTCCTGGGTCGTCGGTGCGTGGCTTGCGCTTTTCTGGCTCGCGATTCGCTGGATCACGCGCCGGATTGGACAGGATGGCGAGTTTGATATGACAATCCACTTCGTGCCGTTCTTGTTCATTGGATTGCTTGTGTCGCTGTTGTACGAAGCCTATTTCATCTGAGCCGCAGGGGCGTCCCGTTAGCTTATTTGTTTACACTCTTTTTGGTGTCGATGCGGCGCAAGGGCGGCATGTACAGCAAGAAGGCGGCAGCGACATAAATCGACGAATAAGTGCCGACAAGGATACCCCATGTCAGGGCCAGCGAAAAATTCAGCAAAGCGGGCCCGCCCAGAATAACAAGCGGCAGAAGAGCAAGCAGCGTCGTGCCCGCTGTCATCAAGGTACGCGAGAGGGTCTGGTTAACCGAGTCGTTGATAACGCCGGCAAGATCGTTGGCTTTGTGGCGGTGCAAGGTTTCGCGGATACGGTCGAAGACGACGACGGTGTCATTGATCGAGTAACCTGCAAGGGTCAACAACGCAGCCACGGCAGTAAGGTTGAAATCGAGCTGTAAAATGGAATATAGCCCCAGCGTGACAAACACGTCATGAATGGTCGAGGTAAAAGCGGCGACACCGAATTGCCATTCGAATCGGATGGCCACATAACCTGCAATCGCTAGAATGGCAAAAAGGGTGGCTAGAAGCCCTGCATGAAGCAGTTCCTGTCCGACCGTCGGTCCAACGACTTCCACGCGACGATAGTCGTAGGAGTGGCCCAGTTTTGCGCGGACGGTTTGGATGGCCTTTTGCTGGACTTCGTCGCCGCCTTCCTGACGTTGAACGCGAATCAGGATGTCATCCGGTCCCCCAAATTCTTGAAGCGTGATTTCACCCAGATTCAGGCTTTCCAGCTCATTGCGCAATTCGGCAACGTGAATTGCCTGCGGAGCTTTAGCTTCGATCAAAATCCCGCCCTTGAAGTCAATGCCGAGATTCAGTCCGTTGACGTAAAGCGATGCGGCAGAAATGACGGTCAAGAGGATGGTCAGTCCGAATCCCCACCACCTTTTAGCGACAAAGTCGATTTTGGTGTCGTGCGGGATGAAGTTGAACGCATGCAGCATGGAGGAAACCTTTTTTGTAAAAAATCCGCTTCTTTACTAACGGACGAC
The DNA here is from genome assembly GCA_028683655.1 of Alphaproteobacteria bacterium. Classification (GTDB taxonomy): domain Bacteria; phylum Pseudomonadota; class Alphaproteobacteria; order UBA9219; family UBA9219; genus UBA8914. Next base: position 2,489 of record JAQUHK010000046.1, on the reverse strand, counting down.
CGGCCTAATGTCCAGTTTTCTTAAATCTTTTATAAGGTGTAGGGGGTTATAATGCCTTTCCTTAAAAGGGGGGGCTTATGAGCCAAAGCAGGGACGCATCCAAAACGCCGTGCGGTGCATTGAAGACGACTCGGGAAAAAGACCACGGGGCCTGTGATCGCGCGTGGCTTGATCTGGCCATTAAAACGGCCAATGCTGCTCCCGAAAAGGGAGGGAGCCCCCACCCGCGCGTCAAGGTTGGGGCGATTCTCGTTGATGCGAAGGGCAAGGAAATTGCCCGTGCTGTCAATCGTTTTGCCACAGGCGTGGATCGTCGCCGTCCTGAACGCTATGAAAATAACGCGCGTTCGCTCTGGATCAATTGCGCCGAACAGATGGCCTTGGCGCAGGCCTTGCGCCACAAAGCCGATGTGAAGGGCGCGAAGATGTATGTGACGTTAGAGCCTTGCGCTGTTTGCGCCGGATTACTTGTAGAGAGTGGAATCAGGGAGGTTGTGGTGCCGCTTAGTTCGCGCCGTTCCTATGCTAAACTGAAAGCCAAGTGGAAAAAGAGCATCGAGATCGGTACCTCCAAACTCACCGAAGCCGGAGTCAAAATCACCGCCGTCGATATGGACGACACGCGCGGCTGATTTCGGATTTGATCAGGCGCAGAGCACCGGTCTTTCCCACCGATCACCATAGCCGCGCATATGCGTCATAACTGCGCGATCTTCATCCAGATTTTCAAAGACCGTCGTAATCGCTTGCTGAAAAGCCTGAAAGCGGTTTTCTCGTTGCGCGATATAAACCCAGTTCTTTTCCTTGCTGGCATCGGGAAGGACAAGCCCAATTGCCGTTTCGTGCAGGACCGAACGGTTTGATAATTTATCCAGAATATCAAAGAAGGTTTTTTCGCGTAGCGTTTCTTTTTCCGGCTTGAAGAGCGACCGTGCAGTGCGGGTTTGGGCGACGTGAGGCAGGGCTTCGTCTAGGCTCCATTTCCCTGTGTCGAGGCTTGCCGTAAAGTAAGCTGTTCCCTGTTCGCTCATCTCGCTCAAGTACAGAAAGTGGATCAACTGCGTGATTTCGTCCTGAATCTTCTTGTCAAGAATCTCGAGTTCGTCCCGCATTGATCGGTCTGTGTAATGGCCAAGCGTGATGAGTGTCACACGATACCCGCCACTACGCATGCGCATCAGATTTTGATAGGCCCGCTTGAAATCGGCAACATCCAACTCGTCAATCGCGAGGTTGCCTGCTTCCTGAAGTAATTCGAATTGCCGCACCGCGCCCCAACTGATGGGGGAGGGGCTTGCCCCAGCTGTTGCGGAAGGGAAGCTGACCTCGGTTGTCGCCCCTTTGCCGATACGCTGAAGATACGAAAAAATCGCGTCGATTTTACGCCCTGTTCGGGGCGCGGAGAAATAGGTGCCGCACGTCGCCATGGATGCTCCCTTCGCTGGCATGATCCAGATCAGGTTCGACGGGTATGATCTCAGCCCGCGCTACAAAAGCAGGCACCCCAGTGGAAAGAAAGGGTAAGCGAGGGAGGCGTGTTTGTCAAATAATGGACCGAGAGGCGAGAATCAGACTTTACTTCTTGCCTTCTTTACCGGCGAGCCCTGCGGGCTTGCCCAGGTTGCCGACAAGCTGTTCAAGGATGGTGGTTTCGTGCCCGTAAGTCGGCGTGCGCCGATCAACGGGCGCAATGTCCTGTGCTTCAGTCGGGTCCAGCTTGGCGATTTTGGTCACGATGCCGCTATCGTCGAAATGAACCTCGACGGCTTGTTGAGCGACGACTTCAGGGTTCAGAAATGAGTATTGCTTCGTGCTGCGCCCGAAATAATACCATGTGTTTTCGTCAAAGGTGCTGACTTGGGTCGGGGTGCCGAGGATCCGTGCGACATCCTCGCGCGAGCTTTCACCGGCTTTAACCTCTTCCAGCTTCTCCTCGTCAACCATATTGCCGCGATTGGCAACGGTCGGCGAGCAGGCCATCACGGATGAGGCCAGTAGAAAACACAAAGAAAGGGAGCGAAGGCGGTGAATCATGGTGACAATCATGGCCCATATTTTGTAAGAGGGAAAGGCGAAAAACAGGAGGCCTATTGTTAATGACGAAATCAGACAAAAAAATGGAAAAAAGCGGCACGCCGGAATTATCCCGCCCGTTGAAAGTTGAACGTGTCCCCATGGGCGGGATTCGAGAAACGATTGTAGCAACCCCGTCCGAGAGAGAAGCTTTAATCAAGCGTTTTGGCCTTGTCGACCTCACGCGTTTTGAAGCGCGACTGGATGTTGACCGCGCTGAAGGCGAGATGTTTGCCGTAACAGGAGAGCTATCGGCCGATGCCGTGCAGTCCTGTGTTGTATCGTTGGAGCCCGTTGCCGAGACGGTTTCGGAGGCCATAGATGTCCTGTTTGCTCCGGCGCATTTGATTAAAGAAAACCATGAAGGCGGTCTGGGCGACCTTGGCGAAGCCGAACCGCCAGAGCCGATCATCGGC
>JAQUHK010000045.1 GCA_028683655.1 Alphaproteobacteria bacterium | reverse complement strand
CATGGGGGCTTGCTGTTTCCAGAAGACGGGCGGGGAAAGTTTTTTCATGGCCTCGGCGGCGTTGCTGCCCGCCGCCATGTGGGCAAGGGCCAGTTGCAGGCGCAGCAAATGGCGTTGCAGGGCGCGGAGTAAGGCGACGGGAGAGGCTTGCTCGGCGAACAGGTGGTCAAGCAATTTGGCGGTGGTGGCTTTATCCCCGCCCGCGACGGCCATGATGAGGTCGTCATTTTCTGCGCCGCCCGCATCGGCCAGAATGGCGTGGACGTCCGCCAAGGTGATTTCCTTTTGGCCTAAGGCATAGAGGGCGAGCTTTTCAATCTCGCTGCGCAGCGCGAGCCGGTCGGGGGGCAGGATGTCGGCCAGAAGGCGGATGATCTCGCGCGAGGCGGTGAGTTTGTTGGCCTCAAGCTGGGCGGTGACGGTGCGCTGGCGCGCGGCGGCATCCTCGGCATAGCACGGGATGGCGGCGACAAGCGGGGAGTCCGTTTCGCATAGTTTGCGCAGCTTGGATTTTTTGTCGAGCTCGCCGCCTTCGATGAGGATCAGGGAGTCGGTGGCTGGCGGATCGGCGAGGAAGGATTCAAGGGCTTTGGCGGCCGTTTCCGTGGGCTGCTGGATGCGGATCAGGCGTTTGCCGCCGGTCAGAGACAGCGCGGCGGTTTCATCGTAAAAGCGCGCCGGATCGCTGGCGACTTGGGCTCCGGTCATGACGCTCAGGCTGAACGGGTCGTTGAGGTCAGGGATTGTTTTGAGGGCGATTTGCTTGGTGCGTTCGCTGACAAGGCCTGCATCGGGGCCATAGACAAGGATGACCCTCACAGAAGAAGGCGGGTTCCTCACAAAGGCGTCAAGCTGGTTTGAGGCAAGCTTCATGGCACCGCTTCACTTTTTGGGGTGGACGAGCAGCCGCGTCTTACCCCCTCACCAGCAAAAACGAGGGAGTTAACCTTCGCTAAGCCCAAATTTTTACGTCCTCTCCCGCAAGGGGAGCGGGAAAAGGAGAGGGGACGTGGCGATCCAGTCCCCAAGTTTCCAGCAGGAGGACTGGATTGCCGCGCTCCCTTCGGTCGCTCGCAATGACGAAGACGGCACGACTCGTGAGCCATTTCATCGGGCGGTCGGTATGAGCTGTGAGGGAGGGTAGCCAACTTCATCGTCTTTAGGGTGTGGGTGCGGTTGGGCCTGTGGTGCCTTGCGCCTTTTGGAAGTCTTCTTTGTGTTCGGCGAAATAGAGGCTGACGACGCTGGTGATTTGCTCGCTGACTTCCGTGAGCGTGCGCTCATAGGCGTTGCGCTGCGTGGCGACTTGGCCGTACTGCGCGTTGATTTTGTTATAGGACGCGACGCTGTGCGCCGTGCGTTTCAAAAGCTCTTTGCCGTCGTCGTCGCGCAGCACATAATCGGCCCAGAGGTTAAGCTGGCTGCGCGAAGCGGTGGCGTCTTTTTGGATGCCAAGGTCCATTTCAGTCGAGCGCAGCGTGACGGAAAGCCGTGCTTGCGGATGCGTGGGCCGTCCGTGGAAATAGAAACGGTCCATCAGCTTGTTGCGCAAAAACTGCCCGTTACTGTCAGGGATCGAGTCAATCGCGACGGTGCTCAGCGCCTCGCTGACGGGGCCCTTGTCCTTATGGGAGCCATAGATCGGCGAGAAGCCGCAGGCTGTCAGAAGGAGAAGGCCCGTCAGGGCAAGGCGTTTGAGCTTGGGCATCATCCCACCACGATGTTGACGATCTTGTTGGCCACGACGATGACCTTGCGGACCGTTTTGCCCGCCATGGCTTTTTGCACATTGACGTCGGCAAGCGCGGCTTCTTCCGCTTGTTGGACGGCGCAGTCTTTGGGCAGCTCGATCGTTGCGCGGAGCTTGCCGTTGACCTGTACCGCCACGGTGACCGATGTTTCGACGAGCAGCGCGGGATCGGCTTCGGGCCAGCGGGATTTCACGAGCGCGGTCGTGTAACCCAGCTTTTCCCAAAGCTCTTCGGTGATATGTGGCATCATCGGGTTGAGCAGGCGCACAAGGGTTTCAAGGCCTTCGCGCAGAACCGTGCCCTCCCCTGCTCCGGTTCCGTCCAGCGTATCAAGCGCGTTGGACAGCTCGCGGGCACGGGCGACGGCACGGTTGAAGTGGAACTTCTCGATGTCGGCTGAAAAATCGACGATGGTGCGGTGGATCGTTTGACGTAGCGCAAGCGCAGCCGTAGAGAGCTCGGCCGGGATGGGATCGCCCTTGGCGGACAGCGGGATCTTGGGCTCGGTCACCTGACGCCACAGGCGGCTGACGTAACGCCATGCGCCCTCGACACCAGCTTCCGACCACTCGATGTCACGCTCTGGCGGGCTGTCCGACAGCATGAACAGGCGGGCTGTGTCCGCGCCGTAAGACTTGATGATCTTGCCTGGATCGACCACGTTCTTTTTCGATTTGCTCATGACCTCGATGCGGCCAATCGTGACGGGACGGCCCGTTTCGACATGAACGCCAGAACCGTCCGCGCCCCGCTTAACCTCTTCGGGGTAAAGCCATTGGCCGTTCTCATCCTTATAGGACTCGTGACAGACCATGCCTTGGGTGAACAGGCCGGTGAAGGGCTCGTCAATCTTGACGTGGCCCGTCAGTTTCATCGCGCGGGTGAAAAAGCGGGCATAAAGCAAGTGCAGGATCGCGTGCTCCACGCCGCCGACATATTGATCGACCGGCAGCCAATAATCCACGTCACGCGGGTCCACGGGCTTGTCTTCGCATGTGGCCGAGCAATAACGCGCGAAGTACCAGCTTGAATCGACAAAGGTGTCGCAGGTGTCTGTTTCGCGCACAGCGGGCTTGCCGCAGTTCGGGCAGTTCACATGCTTCCATGTCGGATGGTGGTCCAGCGGGTTGCCCGGCTTGTCAAAGGCGACATCTTCAGGCAGCGCGACAGGAAGGTCGGTATCGGGAACCGGCACCGCGCCGCAATGCTCGCAATGGATGATGGGGATCGGGCAGCCCCAGTAACGCTGGCGGCTGACGCACCAGTCGCGCAGGCGGTATTGGACGGTGCCCTTCCCTGCCCCCAGTTCTTCAACCTTGGCAATGGCGGCTTTCAGCGCGTCGTCGGTATTGAGCCCGTCGAGGAAGGAGGAGTTAAAGGCTTTGCCCGGACCGGTATAGGCTTCATCGCCGACGGTGAAACGAGCCGGATCTCCATCGGGCGGCAGGACGACGGCCTTGACGGCAAGCCCGTACTTGCGGGCGAAATCAAGGTCGCGCTGGTCATGCGCGGGACAGCCAAAGATCGCGCCTGTACCGTATTCGACAAGCACGAAATTGGCGATAAAGACGGGCAACGTCCAGTTCGGGTCAAAGGGATGCTTAACGCGCGCGCCGGTATCAAGGCCTAGCTTTTCGCCTTTTTCGATATCGACGATGCTGGTGCCTGTGCGGTTACACTCCGCGCAGAAAGCGGCGATCTTCGCGTCGCTCTCGGCCAGCTTTTTCGCCAAAGGATGGTTGGCCGAAATGGCAACGAACGAAGCACCGAACAGCGTATCGGGGCGCGTGGTGAAGACTTCGATGGGCTCGGCCCCCTGCCCCGCCTCGGTCAGCGGAAAGCGGACATAGGCCCCTTCGGATTTGCCGATCCAGTTTTCCTGCATCAGGCGGACTTTTTCCGGCCAGCGGTCGAGCGTCTTGAGGGCTTGCAGCAAATCTTCGGAATATTTTGTGATATTAAGGAACCACTGTGACAAAAGGCGCTTTTCGACCAAGGCCCCGGAACGCCAACCGCGCCCGTCAATGACTTGTTCGTTGGCCAGGACCGTGTTGTCTACGGGGTCCCAGTTCGCCCAAGCTTCCTTGCGGTAAACGAGACCGGCCTTCAGAAAGTCGAGAAAAAGCTTTTGTTGGTGCTTGTAATAGGAGGCGTCACAGGTGGCGAGTTCGCGGCTCCAGTCCAGCGAAAGGCCCATGCTTTGCAGCTCGGCCTTCATGTTCTTGATGTTGTCATAGGTCCATGCGGCCGGGTGCGTTTTGCGATCACGTGCCGCATTTTCTGCCGGAAGGCCAAAAGCGTCCCAGCCCATCGGGTGCAGGACGTTAAAGCCCATCGCGCGTTTATAGCGGGCCACCACGTCGCCGAGCGTATAGTTGCGGACATGGCCCATATGGATGCGCCCAGAAGGGTAGGGCAGCATGGATAGGGCATAGTATTTAGGGCGCGACGGATCGGTCACGGCCTTGAAGGCTTGGTCTTTTTCCCAGATTTCTTGCCATTTAGCTTCGGTGGCCCCGACATTATAACGCTCGGACATAACAGTTCTGCTTATTCTTGTGTTGAGGGTTGATTTCGCTTCACGTTATCCCACAAGAAGAGGGGACGCAAGCCGCCGAAAGGAATCCCACAAAAAAAGGGGAGCCGAAGCTCCCCTTTGTGCGGGTACTGCGCCCAAATCAGTCGCTGTCGCGCTGGGCCAGTTTGAGCTGGCGGGCGCGGGTGAGAATCGTTTCCTCAAGCTGGGAGCTCGTTGCCGCAGAAACCGGCGCATCGGTCCATTCGCCGTTCACCGTCTTGGTTTGGCGGAAAACGGTGACTTTAACGCCATCGGCACGCAGATCGCGGTCGAGGATAAAGACATTAAGCTTGGCGCGTTCGTTGGGCGCATCGGGTGCGGCATACCAATCGGTTGTAATCACACCACCAAAGGGATCGGCCGAGGCAATGGGCATGAAGGAGACGGTATCGAGGGTTGCCCGCCATAAATAGCCGTTAACCCCAAGGCCATTTTGGTCTTTAGCTTTGGCGGTGCGGTCCCCCAAAAGAGAAAAACCGCCTTCATCGCTGACCAGACTACCGTTCTTGTACATTTCAGAGCGCACATTCCGATCTTCATACTTGGCTTCGGAGTGAAGCCCGTCGCCAGAGCAGCCATTCAGGGTCAAAAAGGTGCAACAGAGCAGCACCGCGAGGGCCGATTTTTTAACCAAAAAGTAACGAAAGGAGGCGGTAAGAGACGAATTTTTCATGGAGAACCTGTCGGTTGTACGGGAAGGTTGGAGCCTGTGATTTGCCGAATTATGCCCAGAAAAACAGGCATTTGCAAGAGAGACGCGCAAAAAAGGCTTGTGTCATTTGTGCCACAGGTTGGTGATGAGTCGGCGAAAAACGGATTTCGTTCTTGTCTGTGCAAGGGTGTTGTACCAGATTCATCGCTGACGGGGCGATCCGCCCTCAAAGTCAGTCTCTTAACACAAATGTCCATCCATGAGGGGGATACACATGCGTAAAATTCTTTTGGCCACCACGGCTCTCGTCGCGTTTGCTGGCGCAGCTCAAGCAGCTGAATCGCCAGTTCAAGTTACCTTGGGCGGCAGCGTCGATTTCCGCGCTGCTTTGTTCCATGAAGCTGATCACACCTCGATGAATGCTCGTCGCGGCGGTGACTTCCAGACCGAATATGACCTGACGGTCGCTGCTGAAGGCAAGGCCGCCGGCGGCATCGAATATGGTGCTTTGATCGACCTGAACAACGACCGCAACAATGTCACGGGCAACGAAGTTGCGATGGAACAGGCTTATGTCTGGATGTCGGGCGCTTTCGGTAAGGTCCTGATGGGTGACGAGCATGGTGCTTCCGATCTCTTCGTTTATGCTCCGACGGTTGGCGAAGGCCAGATCGACGGTTCGTACACGAACTTTGTTGACTCCACGACGTTGGCTCCGTTCCAACCTGTTTATGTCGATGCGACAGAAAACAGCACCAAGGCGACCTATTACACACCTAAGGTTGGCAATGCGAACCACAAGGTTCAGTTGGGCGTCAGCTATGCGCCGAGCGATGACCAAGGTTCGGCAACGTCCTTGTACAAGGCTGACAACAACTATAACGATGCGATCGAAGCCGTTGCGCAGTACACCGGCACGTTCAGCCCCGTTAGCGTTGTCGTCTCTCCCATGTTTGCAACGGCTGAAGGCGTTGACAACGGCGTGAACGAAAACCGTTCGTATTCCGTCTGGGGCCTCGGTGCGCAAGCCATGTATGCTGGCTTCACACTCGGTGCTTCTTATGTTGACGCTGGTCACTTCGGCACGCTCAAGGACGCTGGTCAGACGCAAGACCAAGACGTCTGGAATGTTGGCTTGAAGTATGAGTTCGACAAGGTTGCTGTTGCCGCCAACTACATGAACGGCGAAGGCTACTATGGCCTCAGCGATTATGCTGGTACGTCGGCAACAACATATGTTGACAACTTCTCGGCTTTGGGCATGGGCGCGACCTACACATGGTTCCCCGGCTTGACGACGGCTGCTGACGCGGTCTTCTTCGACCAAAACCGTCAAGACGACGCGACGAACAACATCGGCCACGTGCTGATGCTCTCGCAAAAGATGGCGTTCTAATCGAACGTTGTTTCGCGAAAGTCTGAAAAGACAGGAAGAGGGCGGGGGTCAATCCCCGCCCTTTTTGTCTTATCCGAATGAAAGAGTATCAACCTCCTGCAATGTCCGTTGGAGCATGATGCAGGAGGATATCTCCCTAAAAGCGCCCGCAGAGCGAGAGATCATGGAGCCTGCGACACATTCATTCTCTTATTGGTACGAGTGCTGCGTGTATAAGGGGATAAATAGGAGAAAGCCATGGCTACTCTATGCCAAACAAGGAGAAAACTAAAATCAAAGGTTGATTTTAGTTTTCTTATGTTGTGTGTTTTATGGGCCGTTACCCCTAACGGATCACGAGCTGAGTCTGATCGCGTGTCTTATTTGAACGAAACGTATGGGTTCAGTTTTTCATACCCTTCGGTATACAATGGAATAGCCTCTTGTGCGCTAAAAGAAAAAGAGGAAGAAGGCCTATCTGTTGTGCGCTTGGGAAACAGAGTCGTTTTGACAGTGTTTTCTGAGCAAAAACTAACACTTGGCGGAGCCATAGCAAAAGAGCTCGATCACCTCAGGGATGAAGGAGCGCAGGAGATAGTCGTCAACGAAGTTCATCTGCCATTTGGTCAAGCGAAGTCTGTAACATATGGCATTGGGGGTATGGGAAGGCTTACTCAGGAATATTGGATTGCTCACCATGGAAACATTTTGCGCTTTGCGGCGATGAGCGGACCCCCTTGCGTGGCTGGCCGTGAAGAAACGGATGACCTTGAGCAGATTGTAGCCAGTCTGACTTTATTCTAACACGTTATCAGGCCGATTGTTTGACGGACAGAATATCGCCCAGCTTAGTGAGCAGGTAATCGAAATCGTCGGAGCCGATATCTTCAAATTGCGTGAGGACGCGTTCGATGACGGTCGCTCGATAGCGTTCGCGGTCATAGGCTTCGCCATCCATCTCGGTTTCATGAACGACATCAAGGGCCGCGCGCACGATGGCCATCATCGACGGCGGCATTTGGGCGCGTTCATAAAGAGTCTTCAGGCCGAGCTGGCCACCGTCGTGGATCAGAATCCGCGAGTTCAAAAGAGGGATATTCGCGCGAATGGCCAAGGCGGCTTCGAAAAAGAGAATATCGCCCATACACAAGGCGCGCAGGACAATCGACGGAGTCAACCGTCCGTTAGCGTGCATCTGCGAGACAAGCTTCTCGATTTCATCTTCTGTGCTTCCAGAAGCCAACTCGACAATCGTGCGCTCACGGCTTTGCAAGACGAGGTCAGCAGCAACCGTTGGCGAAAGTTCATGGTGGGCGACCAGATAATCCCGCAGGTGATCCGACACGATTTGTGTCATGCGCTCAGCAACCGTCATGGGCAAAACTGAGCGCTTGACGATAGCTTCTTTAACGCTGTCGCTTTGCTCAAAGCGCGAAATCGCTTTGTCATAGCTTTGTTCGGATATTTGAGCACCGGCATTGCCCATCAGTTTGCTGACGGCTTTTTCGCCTGCCGTTGTGATAATCGCATCCGAAACACTGTCTGAAATAATGGCACGCCCGGCAATCGCTTCATGTTTTTGCGGCGAGCCTTTGGCAATGATGGCGATCAGATCTTGATCGGTCAGGACCTCTGATTCCTGTAAGATAGGCAGGGCGACGGATTCAATGTCATTGGCGAGTTGCAGAGCCACGTCATGCGGCAACTTCGCGGCATTACGAAGGTTTTGGGACAAGGCCATGCGAACAGACGATTCAACGTCTTTGGCCATGAGCCGCACGACTTCGTGGGCAAGGGCCGCTTCGCTTTCGGTCAAAACGGGATTGTTGATGTCTTGCGCAAGCTTGCCCGCCACCTCAGCGCGGACGCTTGCGGAGGGCTCGACCAACAGGCGTTGGACGTCTTCTTTGGTTAGATGCGACGCCATTTCTTGCTCCAGCATGTCAAAGCTCGGCAGCGGAAGAGACCACGACCGATTGTAGACTTACCTATAGACTATCCTACGAAAGATTTGCCATATTATTAACAAAACATCTTTTTCTTTTCATATGGTTAGGAATGCGTTAGTACTCAGCCGCCTCGTTAACACTGCAACAAAGAAGGGCCTCCTTATGACAATCGATCTTAAAGCACACATCCGTGGCGTGCCGGATTTTCCAAAAGAAGGTATTCTTTTTTATGATATTGGAACGCTTTTGGCCCATGGGCCAGCATGGCAGGAGACGATAGAGCGTATTGCCGGGATTGTGGAAGCCGAAAACGCGGACTGCCTTGTGGCGATAGAATCGCGAGGTTTTTTGGTTGCGGCACCGTTGGCGGCACGGTTGGGGATCGGAATGGCGATGGTCCGCAAGAAAGGAAAATTGCCCGGAGAAACCGAAAGCCTTACCTATGATCTCGAGTACGGATCCGACACGATCGAAATCCAAAAAGGCGTTCTGAAAGAAGGGCAGAGGGCCGTTCTGATTGACGATTTATTGGCAACAGGCGGGACGGCTGCTGCCGCATCGACGCTGATCTCACGGATGGGGGCGACCTTAACACGTGCCGTGTTCATCATCGAGTTGTCTTTTCTGTCGGGGCGGAAACGGTTGTCTGTGCCCGTTTCAGCTCTTTTGGAGTACAACGCTTAAGGGTTTACGGTCCCGATACGACCAAACAACCATACCCGTTTTTGACCATATAGGCGCAGGCTGACCTTGCGGTGTTTTGATCCAGCCCCATAAATCTTGCACGATAGAGGGCCGAGCCGTCAGAAAGAGTCACTTTCTGAAGGCTTTGTTCGGATTGGCGCAATATATCCCCCATCGTTGAGGCCATGTTTGTTAACGCCGCCTGTGCTGCTGCTATGTCGCTATAGGCCCCGACTTGAAGACCCCACCCACCTTGGCCAGAGGTAACTGGCGTGACGGAGTCAGGTTGTGGTTGGGGCGGGAGTTGCTGTGGCGCGGGGGGCTGTTGGTTCGGCAAGGCTGCTGTTGTTTGTCGAGGGGCCGGTGTCGTATCGCGCGGCGCAGCAGGCTTGGAGGAAAATGCGACGGCAACCTTGCTTGGCAGGGGGAGGTATTTATCGTTCCCTGAGGCCCTTTTCGCCGCGATAAAGGCATCGTCAAGCAAGGCCTCCATCTGTTGATCTCTGGAAACAGCCGATTTTCCCCCAAAGATGACACCGATTAGCCTTCGGTCTCCTTGCACGGCTGAAGCGACTAGGTTGAAACCTGACGCGCGGATATACCCTGTCTTGATCCCGTCCATGCCGTCATAACGTTCCATCAAGTGGTTGTGGTTGCGATAGGTCCGGCCTTTGTAGAGGAACGATTGCTTCGAGAAATAGGGATAAAAGCCAGGATAATGGGAAATCAGCGCGGCCCCGAGGAGTGCCATATCTCGGGCGGAGGTGATCTGATCCGGATCCGGCAAGCCGTTCGGGTTTTCAAAAACCGTGTTTTGCATACCCAGTGCGCGTGCTTGACGTACCATCATATCGGCAAAGGTCGATGTACTTCCGGCGAGGGCTTCGGCCAAGACAACGGCCGCGTCGTTAGCGGATTCCGTGACGAGCCCCATGATCGCATCATAAGCACGGATAGATTGTCCGGTCTGAAGCCCGAGCTTAGAGGGAGACTGAGCCGCAGCTTTAGCCGAGACAGGAAGGGGGGTCTCAAGTTTGATGACGCCGTTTTCGACGGCCTGAAAAACGAGATAAAGGGTCATCATCTTCGTCAAAGAAGCCGGATGCCGTGGCGCGTTGGCGTTGCGGGCGAACAAAACGCGTCCCGTTTGGGCGTCAATCACCAGCGCGGCATACTTTTCTGTTTGTGGCACCGCTTTGTTTGCCGGGTGCGTTTTGTGGCTGTGTTTGGCAAAAGCGGGAGAGGGAAGAACAACCTGTCCACCAAGAACAAGCAGAAAAACAAAAAGCGAAGCCATACGCAACAAAGCGGCTTTGGGGAGGCACATCAGGGAAGCATCCATTTTTGATCACGGAAGGAGGCGACAAGATGCGGCTAAAGTTGCACAAATGCAAGTCGAACAACTTTTTTCCACATTTTGAAGATCACCGCTTGACAGGGTTAACGGCCCACCTTATGTTAACCATCAAATGCTGCGCCGCAACATATACACAGGCGTGCATGTAAACCAAGCACGATCTTATTGTGCGCTCTATCGACTTTCAGGAGGCAGGAATGCAGGCCACGAACGAACAAATCGAAAAGATGACCGCCAGCTACATGCAAACGGCGGGCGAGATGAACACCATGATGCGCGATACCATGAATGCGACGTTGGAATCGATCTCGGTCATGACAAAGGGTTGCAGCGAGCTATGCAATAGCCTGAGCTCATTGATGCAGAAGCAAATGGAGCAAAACATCAAGACCAGCCAAACATTGATGACCACAACGAATGTAAACGATCTTGTGTCGACCCAGAACACGATGGTCAAGTCCCAGATCGAAAACATGATGTCCGACATCAACAACATTTCCCAAATTTCGTCGCGCATCGCGCAACAGGCGGTTGAGCCTGTAACCAAAATAATGAATGAATCGATGACCAAGATGTCCAAGACGAAGGCGGCCTAATCCGTTTTTGTTAGATAGCAGAAAATTCACCCCCTTGGCTGGGCCTCCGGTCAAGGGGGTTTTTTGTGTCCGCCTTGGCGGCAAAGAGGAAAAAGCTTCGCTAAAGCAAATATATCCTTGAACGATTTCTTAACGATTGAAACAGCACACTCACTCCCAAAGTGCTTCGCGAGCACTTGATTCTGCTTGGTTTCTAGCTGTGGCTGTTGGGGCGGTTGTGTGTCGTTAAGAGGTCTTTTTTGACGTTCTCTTCCCGAAAAGATGTCGGGCGAGAGGGGGGCTGATGCAGTCTTTCCTCAAGCACCGAGGTAAAATGAATCTGGAGAGGCCCCAGCCTTTCCAGAAGCCTTCGTGCGTCCTTGAGGCAAGAAACGAATCACTTCATCGACGGAGAAAAGCGGGATTTGCCGTTGCGCCGATTTTGTATTTGCTGACGCTCGCAGGTGTCGCGGCCGGCGTGCTTTTCAGTAATTACAGCCAGATCCTTCGAAGCAATATCACGATCACGAATACAAATACGGCAAAGAATGATTTGTCGGGCAGCTTGACGACGTTGGCTGCGACATCGGCGATAAGTTCTGACTCAAATGTTTTCTGTCCGCCCGGCAGTACGGCGATGACTACGAATTGCGCCACGGCTCCTCAAAAAATGGTTTTGTTCGGCGAGGTTGCCGCCGCTGATACTGGCAAGCTTCCCGCCAACTATGGCAATGCAAGCTCAAGTGGTTCGCCTTGGGATGTTGGTGTCTTTGGGGCTGGCGCGGGGCTGAAGCAGCTTGATCCGTGGGGTCACTTCTATATTTATTGCCGTTGGGAAAATGCGAAGACCGATCCAGATCAAAAAGCCATCGCTCTTATTTCGGCTGGTGCTAATGCAACGCTGGAGACAACCTGCGGCGACGATACGGCCAAGGGCGACGACTTGGTTCAGCTTGTCACCGTCGGCGCGGCTATCCAGCGCGCCGCCATTTGGCAGGAGACGGGTACGGCTGTTGAATATGGCCAGACGGGAAGTAAAGTCGTTGTCGGCGACGATGGAACGATTAAGGCACAAAATATTCTGGTTTTGGGCACGGCAACCTTTGGGTCGTTGGCGTTAACGGCACCGTTGCCGATTGAAAGCGGTGGTACAGGAGCTGCCAACGCAATTTCGGCTCGATCCAATTTGGGATCGGGCGTGGTTGGCGACGCTTTGTTTGTCGCGACAACCGCGACAGGGGCGCGCAATACGCTCGGTGCGACGAATATCGGTCATTACCTTTTTGGCGGCACATCGCTTGTCGCCGAGACGGCCTCTTTGGCGCGCCTTGATTTGCTGGGAGCCGGTGCTGTTGGTAACGAGATGTTTGTCTCGACGACGGCAACAGCAGGACGGAATGTTCTCGGCGCGACCGAAATGGGGCATTACCTGTTCAGCTCGGCCAGCTTTGACGGCACAGTCGGCCCAATGGTTCGCGCCAATCTGCTGGGTTCTGGCGCGATTGGCGATGCCGTGTTTACCTCGGGCGACACCGACACGGCGCAAACAGTTTTGGGAGCGACGACGGTTGGCAAGGCTGTCTTTACGGCGGCGTCGACAACGGCGGGGCGCACGGCGCTTGGCGGCGGCGCGGTGGGAAGTCCGTTGTTCACAGCTCCGGATCAAATCACGGCGTGGGGCATCTTGGGCCTGACCGGAACAACAGGTGTTTCTCTTGATGTAAGCGTAACAGGCTCGGCGGGCAGTGTGGCCGGAGCCAATATCACAGGAACGGTGCCAATCGCCCATGGCGGCACGGGGGCGAGCGACGAAAGCTCGGCTCTTGATAATTTGTTTGGTGGAGACCTTGCGCCTGGATCGGCTCTTAATGTCGGACGTATCGGAAGCAACAGCATCGACAGCAGCAAACTGACCAATGTTGTCTCCTCCGGCACTTATAATTCCGTGACCGTCGATGCGGCGGGCCGTGTGACCAGCGGCACCTTTACGCCGCTCTTTATGGATATGATTACCGATGGTCTTGGCGACACCATGTTGGCTTCGGCCACCAATGGTGGTCAGCTGTTGTTTTATACGGCCAGCAATCTGCGCATGACCATCACCGCATCGGGCAATGTCGGCATCGGTATTGCGGACCCGATTGAAAAGCTGCACATCTTTGGCGGCAATGCCTTGATCTCTGGCCCATCGGATGATTACCGGTCTCTGTTGTTTGCAACGACAACGGATCAAAAGCGTTGGGAAGTCGCCGCCGATGACTCGACGGAAACGGGATTTGGGGATACGGGGTCGGACTTTGTGATCCGTCGTTATACGGATGCGGGTGCGCCCGTGACGGCCCTGACCATCGACCGGACAACAGGCAATGCGCTGTTTGCCGGAAGTGTCGCGGCGACGGGTGGGTTCCTTGGGTATTTTACCGGCACGTTCGATGGAACATTCACAGGCAGTGTTGGCTCGAAAATCAATCTTGGCCCCAGTGCGGGCGATACCAACCCGCAACGGACGGGAGAGGCCGGAACGGGGCTGTTCAGTGATGCGAGCAACAGCGTCGGCATCGCGACGGGCGGGTTAAGCCGTATCTATATCACCGCGACGGGCAGCGTCGGGATCGGCACAACGACACCCGCGCAAATGCTGGATGTGAATGGCAATATCAATGTCGGCGCGATAACAAACGGCTATTACATTGCGAACACCAAGATTTTACATCAACCCGATAGCGATCCGACGAGCATCGGGGTAGGGCCAAGTACCCTTGCCGCGCAGACGGGCAGCGGCTTTAACAATACAGCTCTGGGGCGTCAAGCCTTGATGTCAACGACAACAGGCACAGACAACACAGCGGTTGGTCATGGTGCTCTTGATGGCAACACAACGGGTTCAGAGAACGTAGCAGTTGGGAGTAATGCCGTCGGCGCCAATACTTGGGGAAATCGTAATATCGGTCTGGGTGTCAGTGCAGTAGCTGGAAATACTCAAGGATATGGAAACATAGGTATTGGCTATGCGACACTGCAAAGAAACCAAAGAGGAGGCAATAACATTGCCATCGGATCGGACACCCTTCGGTACACGAGTTCGGACGTCAGTTACAATGTAGCCGTTGGTCAAGGTGTTTTGCGGCAATCGTGGGGGCACGGCAACACGGCCTTGGGCTATGCTGTGCTTAGCAGTACAACGACATACACGGGGTCGTACAATGTGGCAATCGGCTATGAAGTCGGAAAAACGACGTTGGTCAGTGGATCCAACAACATCCTGATCGGCACCAGCAGTGCGGTGGACACGCCGCTTTCGACGACCAGCAATTTCTTGAACATTGGTAACACGATCTATGGTGATTTGTCGCTGGGGTCGATCTCGCTTGGCTCGCCAACGGTGACAAGCGGGGCCAGCCTTGATATATCGACCCGCACGGATTCTGTCCTTTTGCCCAAAGGTGGAGACGCCCTGCGCCCCGTGGGTGTCGGCGGCATGATCCGTTTTAATACCGACAGCAACACGGTTGAGGTTTATCAGGGCACGGGTTGGCTTTCGCTGGCGCTTACCGCGACGGCGGGCACAACGATCTATCTTGGCCCCGATGCGGCCAACACGTCTCCCTCGCGCAGTGATGACATTACGACGGGCCTTTATTCGGATACGGCCAGCACAGTCAAAACCGCCATCTCTGGCATCGAACGCCTTGCCGTGACAACCACGGGCCTGAATGTAAACGGCAGCGTGAACCTCGCCAACCTCACGGACTATATCGCCATCACAGGAACGAAGGTCCTGCTCCAACCCGCAAGTGATACGACGAGTATCGGCGTGGGGCCCAGAGCTCTTGCCAGCCAAACGGCGACGAATTTGTATAATACGGCGGTGGGCCAAAACGCATTGGCGGCTGTTTCAACGGGCCAACACAACACGGCGGTCGGCGGCGGCGCTTTGCGTGTGGCGACAAGCGGGGCAGCGAACGCAGCCTTTGGCTATGCTGCCCTGTATAACGCCACAACGGCTGGTGCCAATGCAGCTTTTGGCAAGTCCGCACTTCAGTCGCTTAGCACCGGAAGCTATAACACAGCGATTGGTACGCAAGCCCTTTTCTCCAATCAAAACGGAGGCGGGAATACGGCAGTCGGAACGGATTCTTTGTATAATGACGTGTCAGGGGCGAATAATGCCGCTCTGGGCAATGGGAGTGGACGGACACTTACAACGGGTAGCCGTAATTCGATAGTTGGGGCCTATGTAGCAAGCACCACCCTCACCACCGGTTCTTCGAACATCTGGGAAGTAGAAAGTAAAAATAACATGGGAAATCGCATGGGAAGTAGAAAGTAAAAATAACATGGGAAATCGCATGGGAAGTAGAAA